>NZ_JASCAE010000004.1:0-188910 GCF_029967975.1 Pseudomonas sp. V98_8 | reverse complement strand
GGCTGCGATCTTTTGACCTTGATTTTTTAAGGTCAAAAGATCGCAGCCTGCGGCAGCTCCTACAGGGGATCGCAGCGTTACGCTTCGTCGTTGTAGACGAACTTGGGCATTTCCCAATGGAAGCGGATCGCCAGCAGGCGTAGCAGGAAGCCGCCGAACAGCGTGATCAGGATCGCCTGCTCTCCAGGCAAATTCAGGTACAGGCAGAGCATGTAGCACCACGCCGCTGCGAAGGAAACACTGGCGTACAACTCTCGCCGAAAGATCAGCGGAATGTCGTTGCAAAAGATGTCCCGCAGGATGCCACCGAAAACCCCGGTGATCACACCGCTGACCGAGGCAACCAACATGCCATGCCCCATTTCCAGGGCGGTCATGCAGCCAATCAGCGTGAAAGCCACCAGGCCGACGGCGTCCAGCACCAGGAACAACGAGCGCAGATGGCGCATCCAGCGTGCGGTGAACACCGTGATCATCGCTGCAATGGTGGTCAGCACCAGGTATTCCGGGTGTTTGACCCAGGTCAGCGGATAGTGGCCTAGCAGCACATCGCGCACCGAACCACCGCCCAGCGCCGTGACGCACGCGATCAGCACCACGCCGAACCAGTCCATGCCGCGGCGACCGGCAGACAGCGCACCGGTCATGGCTTCGGCGGTGATGGCGATCAGGTAAAGCATCAGCAACATGGTGGCAGTCCTTGCGAAAAGGCGCGCAGTCTACGCACTTCGCCCGAGCACCAAAAGAGGGCGGTACACACATCACAAACCTGTGGCGTTACCCCTCAACCTGATCAAACCTTGATGAAATGCTGGCGGTAATGCTGCAGCTCAGCGATTGACTCGCGGATATCGTCCAGCGCCAGGTGGGTGCTACCCTTTTTGAAGCTGTCACGCACGTCCGGCGCCCAGCGAGCGGCAAGCTCCTTGAGGGTCGAAACGTCGAGGTTGCGGTAGTGGAAATAGCTTTCCAGGGATTTCATGTGCGTATAGAGGAAGCGCCGATCCTGGCAGATGCTGTTGCCACAGATTGGCGACTTGCCCTTGGGCACCCACTTCTCCAGGAAGGCGATGGTTTGCGCCTCAGCTTCAGCCATGCTGATGCGGCTGTCGCGAACGCGCTGGGTCAGGCCCGAGCCGCCATGTTGACGGGTGTTCCACTCGTCCATGCCGGCGAGAACTTCGTCACTGTGGTGGATCGCGATCACCGGACCCTCGGCCAAAGTGTTCAGGTCGCTGTCAGTGACGATGGTGGCCATTTCGATGATGACATCGGTATCCGGGTTCAGACCGGTCATCTCCAGGTCGATCCAGATCAGGTTCTGCGGGTTTTGCATGTGTCGGCTCCTAGGCAATGCTGCGCAGTTTAGCCTAGGCCGGTGGCCGGGCGTGCTAAACTCGCGGCCGTTTTACCTAATCGCTGCATTATTACTACGGAACACCCATGGCCAAACGCCAACTCAATCGTCGTCAAAACTGGCGCATCGAAAAGATTCAGGGCGAACGCGCTGCCCGCGCCGCCAAACGCGAGTCCTCGGCTGTCGAGGCACTTGAGGGCGGCGATCTAGGCCCGGAACAGCACGGCCTGGTGATCGCTCACTTCGGGGTGCAGGTCGAAGTTGAAGCCCGCGATGGCGCGCTGGCCGGCCAGGTGTTCCGTTGCCACTTGCGCGCGAACCTGCCCGCACTGGTGACCGGCGACCAGGTGGTCTGGCGTGCCGGCAACCAGGGCATCGGCGTCATCGTCGCGCAATTGCCACGCAACACCGAACTTTGCCGCCCGGACAGCCGTGGCCAGCTCAAACCTGTTGCAGCGAACGTCGACATGATCGTCATCGTGTTCGCGCCGCTGCCTGAGCCCCATGCCAACCTGATCGACCGCTACCTCGTAGCCGCCGAACACGCTGGCATCAAGCCGCTGCTGCTGCTGAACAAGTTCGACCTGATCGACGAGCACAACGCCCCGGCGCTGAATGCCCTGCTCGCGGTCTACCGCACCCTGGGTTACCCGGTACTGGAAGTGTCGGCTCACCACGGCGACGGCATGGAACAGCTGCAGAAGCAATTGGACGGGCGCATCAGCGTGTTCGTCGGCCAGTCCGGCGTCGGTAAGTCGTCGCTGGTCAACAGCCTGCTGCCGGAAGTCGAAACCCGCGTCGGCCCGTTGTCCGAGTTGTCCGGCCAGGGCACCCACACTACAACGACCGCGCGCCTGTTCCACTTCCCCGGTGGCGGCGAGTTGATCGACTCCCCCGGCATCCGTGAATTCGGCCTGGGCCACGTCAGCCGTGCCGACGTCGAAGCCGGCTTCATCGAGTTCAACGACTTGCTCGGCACCTGCCGTTTCCGCGACTGCAAGCACGACCGCGAACCCGGTTGCGCGCTGCTCAAGGCCCTGGAAGACGGCCGCGTGCAACAGCAACGGATGAACAGCTACCGCTCGATCATCGCTAGCCTGCCGGAAAACGGCTACTAAACAGACGAGCCGACCACCCTGCTTCAGCGGGGTGGTTGGAGTCTGCGTTTCCCCCTCCATTTAAACATCAGACTTTTCTGTAAGGCCTACGCACGCTTGCTTGTAGGACATTTCTCTTTTTGCGCCGGTCCCTTGTGGCCGCCCGACAATCGCCTAGGTTCAAACCCTCTTCGCACTCCTGCGACACTGAGGGATACCCATGCAGACCTACCATTTGTTCATCCGTCATTCGGGCAAGATGATCATTGCGCTCAAGCCATTGGCTATCGAGCGCATTGACACGCGGGTACGAGACGCGGCACAGGCCGAATGTGTGTGGAACACCGATAGCATCGTCACCGCTATTCGCCAGCACACGGCGGTGTAACCATGCGCAAAGGACTGTTTATCGGCATCAACGACTACACCCATGTGTCGAGCCTGAAGGGCTGCAGCAATGACGCCATGGCCATGGCCTCGGTGCTGAAGACCGATGCCAACGGCGATCCGAACTTCAAGAACATCGTGTTGACCTCCGCCGAGGACTACCTGGGCCGGGAAAAACTCGAAGACCAGATCCGCGAGCTGTTTTCCGGGGACTGCAATGTCGCCCTGCTGTATTTCGCCGGCCACGGCAGCTTCGACCTCGACACCGACGAGGGCATGCTGATCCCGCAGGATTACAGGAGCGCCAAGGACGGGATTCGCCTCAGCGACATTCTGAACTGGGCCAGCAAGGCCACGAAGATCAAGAACAAAGTGATTATTCTCGACTGTTGCCAGGGCGGCTCGGCCGGCGAGGTACGCGCCTTGCGCAGCGAGGGCAGCGTGGTCGGCGAAGGCATGACCATCCTGACTGCCTGCAAAAAAGAAGAGCCGGCGCTGGAGGGCGCACAGCACGGCGTGTTCACCGGATTGTTGCTCCAGGCCCTGCACGGCGGGGCGGCGAATATCCTGGGCAAGATCACCCCCGGCAGCCTCTATTCGTTTGTCGACAACGCGCTCGATGCCTGGGAGCAGCGCCCGGTGTTCAAGACCAACGTCTCGCAGTTCATCTCCCTGCGCGAAGTATCACCGCTGATTCCCAAGGAAATCCTGCGCAAACTCCCCGAGTGGTTTGCCGAGGCGGAGTCGACTTACCCCCTCGCCCCCAGCTTTGAGCCCACCGAACCCGAGTTCAACCCCGAACAGGGCGAGGTCTTCGCCCAGCTGCAAAAGTGCAACCGCCACAGTCTGGTCGAACCGGTGGACGCCGAACACATGTATTACGCGGCCATCCACTCCACCGGCTGCCGCCTCACCGCCCTCGGCGCCTATTACCGCGAACTCGCGATCAAGGGACATTTCTGATGCCAGTGTTTATCAGCTACCGCCACATGGACCGCGCCTACGCGATCAACATCAACACGCGCCTGATCCAGGCCAACATCAAGACCTACCTCGACGTACTGGATGCCGAATCCCAGACCACCGACGACATCACCGGGGTGATCACCCGCAACATCAGCGAATGCACGCACCTGCTGGCGGTGGTGTCGGAGAAAACCGCGTTGTCCTGGTGGGTGCCCTTCGAAATCGGCGAGGCGACCATCACCAATCGGCGTATCTGCTCGTTCAAGACCGGCCCGACAGAGCTGCCGCTGTACCTGGACAAATGGCCGAAGCTGAGCAGCGAAAGGGATATCGAGTTCTTTATTGATGCTTACCGCAACGAGTTGACGGTCAAGCGCTCGATGTCATTGGAATCGGTGACGGGCAGCGAGTCGGTGCGTAGCGCCAACAGGACTAACGCCGATCGATTCCACACTGACTTGAAGTCCAGAATCATTCGCGGTTTCTGATTTTCTCACCCCCCCCCTGTAGGAGCCGGCTTGCTGGCGATAGACTCAAATGCGCCGAGTGCATCCAGGCAGCACGCGTTATCGTTAACGACCATCGCCAGCAAGCCGGCTCCTACGGCCAGTGTCAGGTCACTGCTTGGCCGGCTCACCCGGCTTCGGCGCCGGGTCATCGAACAGGTTCAAGCGCTCACGCAGTTCGTGGGCCGGCAGCGGCTCCTTGTCTGCCGGCAATGCGTTCGGATCGACCGGTACAGCCGGAGCGGCAGAACCTTGCGGCGCGTCCTGAGCAGGCTCGGCACCTTGCGAACCTTCGATGGCACGCTGTGCCTTCTTGGTCAGCACAACAATGTCGATTCGACGGTTCACCGGATTGAACGGATGCTCGCGATCGAAGAGGGCTGACGAGGCGTAACCGACCACGCGCGCTATCTGCGACTCGGGATAACTGCCCGCCACCAGGGCCCGGCGCGCCGCGTTGGCACGGTTGGCCGAAAGCTCCCAGTTACCGAATTCACCGCTGCCGCTGTACGGCTTGGCGTCGGTATGGCCGCTGATGCTGATCTTGTTCGGCACGGCCTTGATGGTATCGGCCATGGCCAGCAGGATGTCTTCGAAATAGGGTTTCAGGCGGGCTGAGCCTGAGTCGAACATCGGCCGGTTCTCGGCGTCCACGATCTGGATACGCAAACCGTCCGGGGTGATCTCGAACAGGATCTGGTCTTTGAATTTCTGCAGTTGCGGGTTCTCTTCGACCTTGTTCTGCAGCTCTTGCAGCAGCAGTTCCAGACGCTCCTTCTCCACCATCTCGGCCATGCCTTCGACCTGTTCAACGTCGACCGTCACCTTGTCCGGCTGCGGCTGGGTCTTCACCTCGGGGTTGAGGGTATTCTCCGGCGCCATGGTCGGCGTGCCGCCCAGATCGATGATGTAGGGCGTGCCACTTTCGGAAAAGCCAATCGGGTCCTTGAAGTAACCGGCAATGGCGATCTTCTGTTCCGGGGTGGCGGTGGACAACAGCCACAACACCAGGAAGAACGCCATCATCGCTGTGGCAAAGTCGGCGAAGGCGATTTTCCAGGCGCCCCCGTGATGCCCGCCGGCGATGCGCTTGACGCGCTTGATGATTATTGGCTGATTGTTCTCCATGGCTTAACGACCGCGAACCGCTTGTTCCAGCTCGGCGAAGCTTGGACGGTGCGCCGGATACAGAACCTTGCGCCCGAACTCCACGGCCAGCGACGGCGGCATGCCGGAAGCGGAAGCCACCAGCGAGGCCTTGATAGCTTCGTAGACGTTCAGTTCTTCCTTGGCATCGTGGGCCAGGGAATGCGCCAGCGGGCCGAAGAAACCGTAGGCCGCGAGAATACCGAAGAAGGTACCGACCAGTGCCGCACCAACGTGCAGGCCGATGGATTTCTGGTCGCCCTCACCCAGCGAGGCCATGGTCACCACAATACCCAGGACCGCCGCGACGATACCGAAACCGGGCATGGCGTCGGCAATACCGTTCACCGCATGGGAAGGGTGCTCCAGGTCCTCCTTGAGGCTGTAGAGCTCCATGTCGAACAGGCCCTCCAGCTCGTGGGGCGCCATGTTGCCGGAAGACATGATGCGCAGGTAATCACAGATGAAGGCGGTCATGCGCTCATCCTTGAGGACCGTCGGGTACTTGGCGAAGATCGGGCTCGCCGCGGCATCTTCGATGTCCGCTTCGATGGCCATCATGCCTTCGCGACGGCTCTTGTTGAGAATCTCGTAGATCAGGCCCAGCACTTCAAGATAGAAGGCATGGCTGAAACGCGAACCGAACATGCTCAGGGATTTCTTGAGCACGTGCATGGTCATGTAACCGGGGTTGGCCTGCAGGAATGCACCGAGGGCCGCACCACCGATGATCATGACCTCGAAAGGCTGGATCAGGGCGGCAATCTTGCCATGGGAGAGCACGTATCCGCCGAGCACGCTCGCGAATACGACGATGATGCCGATAATTTTAGCCATAGGTAGGAGAGCACTTACTGAGTCGGGTTCAAGGTCATATTCGGAAGTTAAAAAATCTCTTCTTCTACTTATCGGCAAAACTGCGCCAGACTATAGCCAGTTCAGGCGAAAAGCTAATTTGACCCCCTCCGGGCACAGGTATTGTTGACGATGATCGCCTCCAGACATGGCTAAAAATACGAACGCCCCAACGCCAACCCCGACCACGCTCGAAGGCTGGGTCAAACTTCTCGACGGTGTGCGCCTGCCAGTTCCGCAGGACAGTCACGACCGTGTCTGCCGGGCCTTGCGCGACAGTCGCAGCTCTGTGCGCAAGATCGCCGACTTGATGCAGGACAGTCCGGCCCTGGCCCTGAGCGTGATTCGCGAGGCCAACCGACACAGCCATGGCGGCATGACCGAGCCTGCGGAAAACCTTGAGGTTGCCATCAATCGCCTCGGCTTGAAACGCACCGAGGAGCTGCTTGCGCGACTGCCCGCCATGCCCCAGGGCGAGATTCCCAAAGCCCTGCGCCAGTTGCAATTGATCAGCCAGCACGCCTGCCAACAGGCCAACGGTTTTTTTGCCAGCCGCCTGGCGCGCCTGTGGCAGGACATCCATTGGGGCAGCCTGCTGTTTCTGTCACCACTGTGGCCAATGGCGCTGACGCATCCGCACTTGCTCGAAGACTGGGAGCTGCGGGTCATTCATAAAGGCGAATCGGCGCGCACCGTCGAAAAGCAACTGTTTGGCGCTCGCCTGCTGGAGATCGGCCTGGCCCTGGTGAACCTGTGGCACCTGCCGATCTGGGTTCAACAGGGGTATCGACTGTTGCTGACTGAGCAACGGGAGCTGGTCAAAGTTCTGCGCATTGCCCGTGACAGCGAGCACCCGCTACGCCAGCAGAACCGTCTGGATGACGACCCGACCCTGCGCCGATGGCTCAATCAACCGGCCAACACGGTACTTTTAGCCAACGGGCTGGCGCTCTCGGCGCACCATGCCTGGGACAGTCCGCACAGTGAGCGCTGGCAGTACCTGACCAGCCTCTACTTGCAAATACCGATGAGCGAGGTGCAACAACAACTGCACCAGCAAGCCGCCAACAGCGCGCGTTATCACGCCATGCCCGACCTCTGGCATCCCGCTGTCGCGCTGATCTGGCCATGGGGCACGAGCCCTGTGCATGCCAGTTTGCAGCCAGCCCCGGCACCCACCGCCGAAGACCTGGCGAAGTGGCGCAAACAATGCGCTGAGTTGCTGGTCGAGCCAAGTCGCTTCACCAACGCCATCCACCTGACCACCTCTGCCCGCGACGCACTGGTTGCCTGCGGCATGCGCAGGGTGATGATCCTGATGGCCGACCGTACCCATACCCAGCTGCGTGTGCACCAGACGGCCGGGCTGCCTGACGAAGCCGCTGGCCTGAACTTTGTCGTCAATCAAAGCGCCGTGCTGCAACGCTTGCTCGCGCAACAGGCTCAGGTTCGCCTCACGCCGCTCAACAACGCGCAGTTTTGCGCGTTACTGCCCAACAGCCTGCGCAGCCAGTTCAGCGGCGAACACCTGTTGCTGCGATCGCTGCTCAACAATGGCCGGGTAATCATGATCGTCGTGGCAGACCAGGGTGGCGGGCCATTCTCGGACATCACCCTGCAAGCCTTCGGCAAAACCGCACAATGCATTGAAAAAGCGCTGCACAGCTTTAGCCAGCGCGGCAAATAAGGCTGCGCTACAATCCCCCCTTTTGTGCTCTGGAGACCTCACATGTCTGACTTCTCTGGCTTGCCGCTGGTGATCGAGCCGAGCGACTTGCTCCCTCGCCTCGACGCCCGCGAACTGATCCTGGTGGACTTGACCAGTCCTGCCCGCTACGCCGAAGGGCACATTCCCGGCGCGCGCTTTGTCGATCCTAAGCGCACGCAACTGGGGCAGGCGCCCGCCCCGGGACTGATGCCACCGCAGGCAGCACTCGAAACGTTGTTTGGAGAGCTGGGGCACAACCCCGATGCCGTCTATGTCGTTTATGACGACGAAGGCGGCGGCTGGGCCGGTCGCTTTATCTGGCTCCTGGACGTCATTGGCCACAGCAAGTATCACTATGTCGACGGCGGCCTGACGGCCTGGCTGGCAGAAGGCATGCCCATGTCAATCCAGATCCCGCCACCCGCTGGCGGCCCGGTTGCGCTAACCCTGCGCGATGAGCCCACGGCAACCCGCGAATACCTGCAAAGCCGTCTCGGCGCTGCCGACCTGGCGATCTGGGATGCGCGCGGGCCGCTGGAATATTCCGGCGAGAAAGTCCTGGCGGCCAAGGGCGGACACATCCCAGGCGCCGTGAATTTCGAATGGACCGCGGGCATGGACAAGGCGCGTAACCTGCGCATCCGTACCGACATGCCACAGATCCTCGAACAGCTCGGCATTACCCCTGACAAAGAAGTGATTACCCACTGCCAGACTCACCATCGGTCTGGCTTCACCTATCTGGTGGCCAAGGCTCTCGGTTATCCGCGGGTCAAGGGCTACGCCGGCTCCTGGGGCGAATGGGGTAACCATCCCGACACGCCCGTAGAGATTTAAGGTTTTTAAGGACAGTTAATGAACAAGCGTCTGTTTATCGTCAGCCAATACCTGCTGCCCCACAACCTGCTCTCGCGACTGGCCGGCTGCATCGCCGAATGCCGCGTGCGCTGGTTCAAGAATGCGTTCACCGCGTGGTTCGCCAAGCGCTACCAGGTGAACATGTCCGAGGCACTGGTCGAAGACCTGACCGCCTACGAGCACTTCAACGCTTTCTTCACCCGTGCCTTGAAAGACGGCGCGCGCCCACTGGACGAGACACCGGGCGCGATCCTCAGCCCGGCGGACGGCGCCGTCAGCCAGCTCGGCCCGATTGAGCACGGCCGTGTCTTCCAGGCCAAGGGCCACAGCTTCAGCGTGCTGGAACTCTTGGGTGGCGATGCGGCGAATGCTGCGCCGTTCATGGGCGGTGATTTCGCGACTATTTATCTGTCGCCCAAGGATTACCACCGTGTGCACATGCCACTGGCCGGCACCCTGCGCGAGATGGTCTACATCCCGGGCCGCCTGTTCTCGGTCAACCAGACCACCGCTGAAAACGTTCCTGAATTGTTTGCCCGCAACGAGCGCGTGGCGTGCATTTTCGACACCGAGCGTGGGCCAATGGCCGTGGTGCTGGTGGGTGCGATGATCGTGGCATCGATCGAAACCGTGTGGGCCGGGCTGGTTACGCCACCGAAACGCGAGCTGAAAACCTTCCGCTACGACGAAGCCGCACGCGCGCCGATCCACCTGGAAAAAGGTGCGGAGCTGGGTCGTTTCAAACTGGGTTCGACCGCTGTCGTGCTGTTCGGGCCGGATCAGGTGAAATGGGCTGAAGAACTGGTAGCGGGTTCGCCGGTGCGGATGGGTCAGGGCATGGGCTTACCGAAAGCCTGACCTGTACAAGACTCCAAATGTGGGAGCGGGCTTGCTCGCGAATGCCATCTGTCAATCGGCATATTTGCTGACTGACACACCGCTTTCGCGAGCAAGCCCGCTCCCACAGTAACCCGGCTTCCACACCGGGTTTTGCGGTGTTACAGCTGGCCGTCGCGGTCGCGGAAGCCCAGCAGGTACAGCACGCCATCCAGCCCCAGGGTGGAAATCGCCTGCTTGGCCGACTGCTTGACCAACGGTTTGGCGCGGAACGCAACGCCCAACCCGGCAATCGCCAGCATCGGCAAGTCATTGGCACCGTCGCCGACCGCAATGGTCTGCTCCAGGCGCAAGCCTTCCTTATGTGCCAGCTCCTTGAGCAGATCGGCCTTGCGTTGTGCATCGACAATCGGCTCGATCGCCACGCCAGTCACCTTGCCGTCGACCACTTCCAGCTCGTTGGCAAACACGTAGTCGATGCCCAGCTTGGCCTGCAATTGCTTGGCGAAATAGGTGAAGCCGCCCGACAGAATGGCGGTCTTGTAACCCAGGCGCTTGAGCTCGGCGAACAGGGTTTCAGCGCCTTCGGTCAGGCGCAGCGAGGCGCCGATCGAGTCCAGCACGCCCACATCCAGTCCTTTGAGCAACGCCAGGCGCTCTTTGAAGCTGGCGCGGAAGTCCAGCTCACCGGCCATCGCCCGCTCGGTAATTTCCGAAACCTTGTCGCCCACACCGGCCGCCTTGGCCAGCTCATCGATGACTTCGGCCTCGATCAGGGTCGAGTCCATGTCGAATACCGCCAGACGGCGGTTACGACGGAACAGCGAGTCTTCCTGGAAGGCGATGTCGACGTTCAATTCCTGGGCGACACTGAGGAATTCGGCCCGCAGTGCCTGCGGATCAGCTGCTTCACCGCGAACGGAGAATTCGATGCAACCCTTGCCTTTATCCGCCGGGGTATCCAAAGGCATGCGCCCGGACAGGCGATCGATGTGGTCGATGTTCAAGCCATACTTGGCGGTGATCGAGCTTACGGCTTGCAATTGCCCGGCGGTGACCTTGCGCGTCAGCAGGGTCACGATATGGCGTTTTTTGCCCTGGTTGCCGACCCACTGCTGATAATCCTCTTCGGACACCGGCGTGAAACGTACCTGTTGATCCAGCTCATAGCCCTTGAACAGGATGTCCTTGAGCACCGACTTGCCTTGTTCGGTATCAGGAATTTCAACCAGGATGCCGAACGACAGGGTGTCGTGGATCACCGCCTGACCGATGTCGAGAATGTTCACACCACCCTGGGCCAGAACGCCGGTAATGGCCGCAGTCAGACCCGGACGGTCGACTCCCGTGATGTTTATCAGGACGATTTCGCGCAAGGCGCACCCCCGCAAGTGGAAAAAAACCGCATTCTACCCACATTCAGTGACCATCGGGCACCGTGAGCGCTTTGACGGCCTAGGGCCTGTCGCTATACTGCGCGTCAACTTCACGGACAAAAGAGCCGAGCTCAAGTGAACCGGCCCACGCCAGTAAAAACCGATAACTTCTTTCTGCTGATCTTCCGTGCACTGCGCCACCGCCGTGTACCGATTGCATTGCGCATTGCCAGCCATAACGTGATCCTGGTCGCTCTGGCCCTGGTGATCTATGCCTGCGTGATGGGTTTGCAGTTCAAGCAGGCCATGCACGAGCAGGCGGATGCGTTGGGTGAAAGCCTCACCATGCAGACGGCCACTTCCGCCACCGAGCTGTTGGTGTCCAACGACATCCTCAGCCTCAATGTCCTGCTCAACAACCTGACCAAGAACAAGCTGGTGGCCCACGCCGCCATCTACAGCATGGATAACCGCATCCTTGCCGAGGCCGGCCAGCGTCCCAAGCATGGCCTGCTGGGCGAGGCCGAAGGCATCTATCAGAGCAAGATCACTTTCCAGGACGTGACCGCCGGTCAGCTGCGCATCAGCCTGGACATGGATCAGTTCCAGCAGCCGATGACCATCAGCCTGCAAAGCATGGGGATTTTGAGCGCGATCCTGCTGGCCCTGTCCCTGGCATTGAGCCTGCGCATGGGGCGATATCTCTCTACGCCGCTGCTGCAATTGCGGGTGTGGTTGCGCAACATCGACGAATACACCCCGGCCACCGAGCGTAATGACGAGATCGGCGACCTGGCGCGCCAGCTGCATGCCGAGTTCGCACCGGAGCCGACTGAACCGGAGCCCGTGCCGGAACCTGAATTCGACGATACCGAGGACGACGATGCCGAACCGGGCTTCGAAGTGCGTAACCTGCGCGATCCGAGCTTCGATGAAAGCCGCCCTATGGCCGCGATGAAGGCCGCGCCACGACGTGTCGTCAGCACCGTTGAAGATGATGACGACGATGCGTTCGCCGATCTGCTCGATGATGCGCCAGTGAGCACCGCCAAACCGGTGGGCAAGCCCGTGGCCTCCAGCGTGCCGCAGCACAGCGCCGTTCTGGCCGTACAGTTGGGCTCACAGGAACAACTGCGACGCCTGCCCCGGACACGCTTGGAAGAGCTGCTCAAACGCTATCGCGACTGCCTCGACCAGGCTGCTTCGCTCTACCAGAGTGAAGTGCATACCCTGAACGATGGCAGCACGCTGATGCTGTTCCACAACGAAGACAGCGGCGACGATTACCTGACCAACGCCATCTGCTGCGGCGAGCTGCTGCGGGCGCTTGGCCATCAACTGCAGATCGAAGTCGCCGACAGCGGCATCACCTTGCAATTGCAGCTTGGCTTGACCCTGGGCGACGAACTGTTTGGCCTGAGCCAGATCGACCTGTTGCTGACCGACGCCGCGCAGGATGCCCTGGCCCTGTCGCAGCACAGCCGCAACCTGCTGCTGGTGGAACGCAAGATCAATGACGACGCCCTGATCCGCCAGCGCGCACGGATTCGCCCGATTGCCAGCCCTGAAGGCGCCTGCTGCGTAGAGAGGTTGATGGAGCCTTATCCGTCGATGCTGGAGCGACAGCTGGCGCGGATGCACGAACGCCGGGCGTAGCCTTAGCCCCGCTGTAAAGAAGCCCGCAGACGAGTGATCGTCTGCGGGCTTTTTTGTTGCCTGTACCGACGCCTTCGCGGGCAAGCCCGCTCCCACAGGTTCTCTGTTGAGCACAGATTTTGTGTACGACATCAATCACTGTGGGAGCGGGCTTGCCCGCGAAGAGGCCGGGACAGCCGCTAGAGATCGCCAGCCTGCAGAAACAACAAAGCCCGCACGAGGCGGGCTTTGTGTTGTATCGGTCCGAACCTAGAAGCGAAACACTTCCATATCCGTACGGATCGGTGCAGCCATCGGGATCTTCGGCTGTTTTTCCTGCTCCGCCGCCGGCGCTGCGGGCTTGGCTGCCGGTTTGCGAGGTGCTTCGGCAATCGGTGGCTGGTTAGCCAGCGGCTTGAGCGCGACCGACAGCTGTTCAGCGAGCTTCTGCAACAACACACCCTGAGCCTGAACCTGGGACGCGGTGCTGCCTGCGTGCTGTTCCTGCAGGTGAATGATGCGGTTGTCGCGCACCTGACCACGACGGTCGATTAAACGCCATTGCGCATCGAGGATCGCTGGCTGCGACGCTCCCGAATCCAGGCGCGTGATGGTCAGCAGCACCTGGACATCCGGGGTAAACCCTGTTGTCGCCGGCGCCAACACTACGCGCTGGCTGTCCAGGTGACCGGCCACCTGACGCAGCAGCAGTTGATCGATGTCGGAAGACAGGCTGCCAGCCCAGCGGCCATCGGTCGAGGCTTGCAGGCTGCCATCGGGCTGACGCTGCAGCAGGGTTTCGCGCTGCAGGTAGTCCGCCACGGTTACCGGGCCCAACAAAACCGCCATGCCCGCGCTTTTCGCAGGCGGAACCGGACTTCCACTGTCCAGTTGGTACAGCGACACCGGCTGGTGAACGCTGCAACCCGCCAGGCCAAGTACGCCGGCGAGCATCAAAATAAAAGGAAGGCGCAGAGCAGTCATCGTCCCATCCAGGTGATTGCCACAAGGCTAATCACAGTGAAAATACTCAATAAATATGAAGAACGCTCGGCCACGCCGGCGCTTGAAAGGCCATATCATCCGTGAATATGCGTTCCGACTCCAGCGCCAAAGCGCCGATCTACGCGTTAAATCGAAGATCAGGCGCTCTAGGACGCTTAATTGAGGTTTTCGACGAGTAGCGCATCTACCCTCTGGAAGCCACGTGGCAATTTGTTACCACGGCGGCCACGTTCACCTTTGTAGTGTTCAAGGTCGTCCGCTTTCAGTGACAATGTACGTTTACCTGCCTGGAGCACCAACGTAGCGCCATCCGGCACAACGGCGATGTCCGTGACATATTCTTCGCGGCTGGCTACGCGCTCACCGGAAATCCCGATGATCTTGTTGCCTTTGCCCTTACCTAATTGTGGCAGATCGCTGATCTTGAAGATCAGCAAGCGACCTTCGGTGGTCACCGACGCCAGCCAGTTGTGCTCACGATCGGCCACCGGCCGCGGCAGGATCACCTTGGCGTTGTTTGGAAGGCTCAGCAATGCCTTGCCCGCCTTGTTCTTGGCCTGCAGGTCTTCACCTTTTACGACGAAACCGTACCCGGCGTCCGAGGCAATGACGTACAGCGCATCATCTTCGGGCATCAGCACGCATTCAAAGTTCGCCCCTGGCGGCGGCGTCAGACGGCCGGTCAGCGGTTCGCCCTGGCCACGGGCCGATGGCAGCGTGTGTGCGGCCACCGAGTAGCTGCGACCGGTGGAGTCGATAAACACCGCGAACTGGTTGGAACGCCCCGCCGCCAAGGCCTTGAAACCATCCCCAGCCTTGTAGGAAAGCCCGGTAGCGTCGATGTCATGCCCCTTGGCGGAGCGAACCCAGCCTTTTTCCGAGAGCACGACGGTGACTTTTTCGTTCGGCAGCAGATCGTGCTCGGTCAGCGCCTTGGCTTCAGCACGCTCGACGATTGGCGAGCGACGGTCGTCGCCATAGGTCTCGGCGTCCTTGATCAGCTCGGTGCGTACCAGTTTTTTCAACTTGGCTTCGCTACTCAGCAGCGCTTGCAGCTTGGCTTGTTCCTTGAGCAGTTCATCCTGCTCGGCCCGCAACTTCATCTCTTCCAGTCGCGCCAACTGACGCAGGCGGGTGTCGAGGATGTAATCAGCCTGGATTTCGCTCAAGGCGAAACGCTCGATAAGCTTGGCCCGCGGATGCTCCTCGGTGCGGATGATATGGATCACTTCATCCAGGTTGAGGTAGGCGATCAACAAACCGTCCAACAGGTGCAAGCGACGCTCGACCTTGTCCAGGCGGAACTGCAGGCGACGACGCACGGTCTGGACCCGGAACGCCAACCACTCGACCAGCAGCGCCCGCAGGTTTTTCAACTGCGGCTTGCCGTCCAGCCCGATGATGTTGATGTTGACCCGGTAGCTAGACTCCAGCTCGGTGCTGGCGAACAGGTGCTGCATCAAGGCATCGTGGTCGAAATTTTTCCGGGCGCCCGGAATGATCACGATGCGGCACGGGTTCTCGTGGTCCGACTCGTCGCGCAAATCGGCGATTTGCGGGGCTTTCGATGGTTTTGCCTGCATCATCGCCGCGATCTGTTCCAGCACCTTGGCACCCGAAACCTGATGCGGCAGCGCAGTGACGATGATGTCGCCGTCTTCGATGTGATAAACGGCGCGCATACGCACCGAACCACGACCTGTTTCATAGATTTTCAGCAGGTCGGCGCGCGGCGTGATGATTTCTGCTTCAGTCGGATAATCCGGACCCTGGATGTGCTCGCAGAGCTGTTCGACCGTGGCCTTGGGTTCATCAAGCAAACGCACGCAGGCGCTGGCGACTTCGCGCAGGTTGTGCGGCGGCACGTCGGTGGCCATGCCCACGGCAATACCGGTGGTGCCGTTCAGCAGGATGTTCGGCAAACGCGCCGGCAACACCAGTGGCTCGTCGAGTGTGCCGTCAAAGTTCGGCCCCCAGTCCGCGGTGCCCTGGCCCAGCTCGCTGAGCAGCACTTCGGAATAGCGCGACAGCCGCGCTTCGGTGTATCGCATGGCGGCGAAGGACTTGGGATCGTCTGGCGCACCCCAGTTACCCTGGCCATCCACCAGCGTGTAGCGGTAGCTGAATGGCTGGGCCATCAGGACCATGGCTTCGTAGCAGGCCGAGTCGCCATGGGGGTGGAACTTGCCGAGCACGTCACCGACGGTACGCGCCGATTTCTTGTGCTTTGAATCGGCGTCCAGCCCCAGCTCACTCATGGCGTAGACGATACGCCGCTGTACCGGTTTCAGGCCGTCGCCGATATGCGGCAAGGCACGGTCCATGATCACGTACATGGAGTAGTTGAGGTAGGCATTTTCGGTGAAGTCAGCCAGTGATCGGCGTTCTACACCGTCCAGGCTGAGATCAAGGGAGTCGCTCATGCGGGCCTCATCGGTTCGTTGTCTGGCGCAGCAGCATGGTGCCACCGCGCTGGGTAAATTCAAGTTTGTTCAGCGCGCTCATACCGAGCAGCACTTGATCGCCATCCAGGCCTGGCACGACGATGGCGCGCACATCACGCAACACAATGTCGCCCAGTTGCAGCCGGTCGACGCGGGTTCGATAACCCTCGGTGCGACCATTGGCGGTGCTCAGGGTCACCCCGAAGCCTTGTTCCAGTTTCAGCCGCTGCGCCAATTGTGCCGGGATCGCCACGTCGGTCGCCCCGGTATCGAGCATGAAATTCACCGGCTGGCCATTGATATGGCCGCTGGCAACGAAATGTCCCTGGCCGTTGCCGATCAGTTTCACTTCGACGAAACCATCGCCGAGCTCCGAGCTCACTACCACATTCGGGTTTTGCTGACGCTCTTCCCACTGGCCGAAAAACCGCGTCGCCAGGAACAACGCGGCGCACCAGGCCAAGACCATCAACACCCGACCGGCACGTTTGCCCGGCGTTTGCTGGCTCATGGCTTGGCACTCCAGCCACCTTCAGGTGCAGCGAAGCGCCAGACGATCGGACGTACCTCGCCATCGGCGCGGGCACCGTTGTTGTTATCGACACCGATCCAGGCACCCTCGGCGTCCACGATCAACGCTTCGGTCAGTGCAAAGTCCTGGGGATAACGACGATTTTCCTGCAATGCCTCTTCGGCAAACGACCAGCAGCGTTCGACCTTGGCCGTCACCGCATCACGACGACAAATCTCGTACGCGTTGCGCTCGAGGGTAAACAGCTTGCCGTCGAACCATGACATATCGGCAAAATCCCGGGGCATGGCTCTGGCGCTGGGAAATTGTGCAGGTTGCATTTCCTTTCCCCCTTCGCTCAGCAGCACACAACCGCCATCGCAGTCCCACACGGTTTGCTTGCGCTTGACCAGTAGCAAACCGCGACTCTCGCGCTCGGCAGCCAACCACAATTGGTCACCTTGCGGATTGATCGCCAGGCCTTCGAACAATGCATTGAAACGCAGCAACAGGCCACTGGCCCGGGCCTCGCGAACCATGATCGGCGAAATCTTCAGCCAGGAGGTCGGTCCGGTTGGCGGAATTTGCAGAACCGCCGCATGGGACTCACTGACCACGTAGCGATTTCCGGTGCTGTCGCAGGTGATCCCTTCGAAGTCCAGGTCACCGCCGCGCACGAACGACGACACCCAGGCCCGCGAACGCAAACCCCAGGGCAAGCCGCTGTCGGGTACGGGCGGGACACCGATGCCCACCGCTTCCGCGTGCCAGGCACCCTCGCCAGTCTCCAGGCGGTAGATCTGATCGTCGTCACGGTCGGAGACTGTCCACAGCTCGTTGCCGCACTGGGCCAGCCCGGACAGGTTGCCACCGCGCATGCCATCCACCACATGTTCGGACAACAGGCGCAACTGCGGTGTCGGCCTGGCAGACACCGTCATCGAGGTCAGCAGCAACGCACACGCCAGGGCAAAGCCCAGCCGCATCAGCCCAGCACCTCCGCCAGGTTGCCCTTGGACTCCAGCCAGCTCTTGCGGTCACCGGCGCGTTTTTTCGCCAGCAGCATGTCCATCATTTCCGAAGTCGCGGCGAAATCTTCACCGAGGGTCAGTTGCACCAGACGCCGGGTATTGGGATCCATGGTGGTTTCGCGCAACTGCGGTGGGTTCATCTCACCCAGGCCTTTGAATCGAGTGACCTGCGGCTTGCCGCGCTTCTTCTCGGCCACCAGGCGATCGAGAATCCCGTCGCGCTCGGCTTCATCCAGGGCGTAGTAGATCTCTTTGCCCAAGTCGATACGGTACAGCGGCGGCATGGCGACGTAGACGTGACCAGCATCCACCAATGGGCGGAAATGCTGGACGAACAATGCGCAGAGCAGCGTTGCAATGTGCAGCCCGTCGGAGTCGGCGTCGGCGAGGATACAGATCTTGCCGTAGCGCAGCTGGCTCATGTCCGCAGCGCCCGGATCGACGCCGATGGCCACGGCAATGTTGTGCACTTCCTGGCTGGCCAGCACTTCGCTGCCGTCGACTTCCCAGGTGTTGAGGATCTTGCCGCGCAGCGGCAGGATCGCCTGGAACTCTTTGTCCCGCGCCTGCTTGGCCGAACCGCCGGCGGAATCACCTTCCACCAGGAACAGCTCGGAGCGCATCGGGTCCTGCCCGGCACAATCGGCGAGCTTGCCCGGCAATGCCGGCCCCTGGGTAATGCGTTTGCGCTCGACCTTCTTGCTCGCCTTCAGGCGACGGCCGGCGTTGTTGATCGCCAGTTCCGCCAGTGCCAGTCCGGTTTCCGGGTTGGCGTTGAGCCACAGGCTGAAGGCGTCCTTGACCACACCCGAGACGAACGCCGCCGCTTCACGGGACGACAGGCGCTCCTTGGTCTGGCCGGAAAATTGCGGCTCCTGCATCTTCATCGACAGCACAAAAGCAATGCGTTCCCAGACGTCTTCCGGCGCCAGCTTCACACCGCGCGGCAACAGGCTGCGGAACTCGCAGAACTCGCGCATGGCATCGAGCAAGCCCTGGCGCAGGCCGTTGACGTGGGTACCGCCCTGGGCGGTCGGGATCAGGTTGACGTAGCTTTCCTGCACCGCGTCGCCACCTTCCGGCAGCCACAGCAGCGCCCAGTCCACGGCTTCCTTGTTACCGGCCAGGCTGCCGCAGAACGGCTCGTCCGGCAGACGCTCAAATTCGCTGACGGCATCGACCAGGTAGGAACGCAGCCCATCTTCGTAATGCCATTCGACTTTCTCGCCGCTGGCCTTGTCTTCAAAACTGACCAGCAACCCCGGGCACAGGACAGCCTTGGCCTTGAGCACGTGCTTGAGGCGGCTGATGGAGAATTTCGGAGAATCGAAGTATTTCGGGTCCGGGGAAAAGAATACGCTGGTCCCGGTGTTGCGCTTGCCGACCGTCCCGAGGATTTCCAGCTCGGTTTTCTTGTAACCGTCGGCGAAGGTCATCTGGTATTCGTTGCCGTCACGTTTTACACGCACCCGGACTTCGGTCGACAAGGCGTTGACCACCGAAATACCCACCCCGTGCAGACCGCCGGAGAACTGGTAGTTCTTGTTGGAGAACTTGCCGCCCGCATGAAGCTTGGTGAGGATCAGTTCGACGCCCGAAACGCCTTCTTCGGGATGGATATCCACTGGCATGCCACGGCCGTCATCGCTGACTTCCAGCGAGTGATCGGCGTGGAGGATGACCTGCACCGATTTGGCATGCCCGGCCAAGGCTTCGTCGACACTGTTGTCGATGACTTCCTGGGCGAGGTGATTCGGCCGACTGGTATCGGTGTACATGCCGGGGCGTTTACGCACCGGGTCGAGGCCCGAGAGGACTTCGATGGCGTCGGCGTTATAAGAGCTAGCGCTGGGAGTGGCCATGGGGTCTCGTCGTCAGTCTTTCATTGAAAATAGAGGCAAGGTTTCACAGCGCGGTGAAATCAATCGCCTGGTACAAATCTGCGCCAATGCCGGCAAAACTCAGCATTGCCGGAAGCCGCTCGGCGAAACCCTGGAAACCATGGTCGCCACCCGCCTGGATGCGTAAGGCGCAAGCCCGGTAATACTGTTGGGCAAGGCGATAGTCCAGCGTTTCGTCACCGGTCTGCAACCATACCTGATAGCGCTGTGGGTCTTGGGGTGCCGGCACTTCCAGCTCGGCGAGGGCCGTTACGTGGTCGTGGGTCATTTCCCAAGTCTGTTCGGTATACAGGTTTTTCTGTGTACCCAGGAACCCGTCGAACATCCGATGCGGGCTGACGGCAGGGTTGATCAACAGGGCTTTCAAGCCATGGCGCTCGGCCAGGTGAGTCGCATAGTAGCCGCCGAGTGAGCTTCCGACCAGCAGTGGCCGTCCGAGCGCTTCAATCGCCTGCTCCAGCTGGCCAATGGCCTCGCGGGGATGGTGATGCAGGGCCGGCACACGCAGATGGTCGCTCAAGCCCAGGCGCTCCATCACTTCACTCAATTGAGTGGCCTTTTTCGACGCCGGCGCGCTGTTGAAGCCATGGATATAAAGGATCGAGCCGGACATTTGAACTCCCTGAGCGTCGGGTAAAGAGACGGAGTTTACAGGGTGTCGTAGATGTTGGATGCCCCCTTTAGGAGCGAGCATGCTCGTGATGGTCGCCAACGATAACGCTGGTTACCTGTTTTGCAGTGTTGTCATCGCGTTTTTCGCGAGCGTGCTTGCTCCTACAGTGAAGGTAGGCGTGTCAGTAGCCGCTTGATCCGTAATCCACCTGAAAATTGAACCCGGTCACCCGCTCCACACCGGTTTCAAGCCGACCATCCGGCAACAGCCGCAGCCAGCGATACCCCGGCGCCTGCTCTCCGACCTTGAAATCCTCACTGCCCGGTTCGAACTGAATGCAGGTCGATGGCGAGGCGATCAGACGCACGTTGTTACGCAATTGATCGATTTCCTGATGCACATGCCCCCACAGCACGGCGCGCACCTGTGGAAAACGATCCAGAACCTCAAAAAACGCTTCAGGATTACGCAGCCCGATAGGCTCCATCCACGCACAGCCGATCGATACCGGATGATGGTGTAAGCACACCAGATGGTGCCGCTCCGGTGCTTCGCTCAATGAACGAGCCAGCAGTTGTAACTGTTCGTCCTGTAAATACCCCGGCACCGAGCCGGGGACTGCCGAATCGAGCAGTGTGACCCGCCAGTTGCCGATATCCACCACCGAGTCCAGCAAAGCACTTTGCACCGCGGCCTCGGCCATGATTTGCGGCTCGTCGTGGTTGCCGGGAATCCAACGCGCCGGCGCGCCGAGTTGCCGGGTCAATTCACGAAACTGCTGGTATGACGCAAGAGTACCGTCCTGGGACAGATCGCCCGTGGCCAGGAGCAGGTCGATCTGGGACTGCTGCACTCGCACCAATTCAATGACTTTTTGCAGGCTGTCGCGGGTATTCATGCCCAACAGCGTGCCGTGCGCCTCGCCAAACAGATGACTGTCGGAGAGTTGCACCAGGAATGCCGGATCGGCGCTGGTCAATGAGGATACGCTCGGCAAGGTGTTCTCCCAGGGCGTGAACACGGATTGGGTGAGAGACGTGATTATGCTGGGAGACGATCGAAAGGGGAAACCTGTGAACCTGACGCAGTTCACAACTAACGGACGACTTCGTACTCATGCCCCAGTGCCAGGCAATGGCTAAGCCACTCGCCCAGAAACATGTTCAGCTGGGCCTTTTCGTCGGGCTGGTGCATCGAGGCGTTCGGGTAAGGATAGATGCCGCGAAAGCGCCGTGCATGTTCGGCGCTGACCACTTCGGCCATGCACGCGTCGTGATAGACCTGCACCTCCAGTTGCGGCACCGGCAGCCACGGCAGGCTGTGTTCCTGGCGTACCTGCAGGGTCGTGGTGTAGGGACAAACCTGCAGCACTTCGAGCGCCAGCACGCCCAGCATCTGGTCGCCATGGGTCACGGCAATTCGCCGCGCCGCTGGCTCGCTGCGCATGTCCGGCAACAGTCGCATCAGGCGCGCGTAGTTCGCCTCACAGGACGCCTGCAGCCCCACGAGGTCAACCCGATAGCGATCGCGCAACTTGTTTACGACCATAGCCCCCTCACTTCAACGCGGTTCAGTGCCAGCCATTGCAAGGCAATGATGCTGGGCGCGTTGGCAATACGTCCGTCGCGTACGGCTTGCAGGGCATCTTCAAAGGCCCACACCGTGACGCGGATATCCTCAGCCTCTTCCTCCAGCCCATGCAGGCCGCCTACCCCACTACTATCGCAACGTCCGAGGTACAAATGCACGAATTCGTTGCTGCCGCCCGGCGATGGAAAATATCGGGTCATCGGCCACAGTGCCCCGATCACAAGCCCAGCTTCCTCCTGCGCTTCGCGGTGAGCAACTTCTTCCGGTTGCTCATCCTTGTCGATCAGACCAGCGACCAGTTCGATCAGCCATGGATTGTCAGTCTTGCCCATGGCGCCGACGCGAAACTGCTCGATCAGCACCACTTCGTCGCGCTGCGGGTCATAGGGCAGCATGCACACCGCATCGTGGCGCACGAACAGTTCACGGCTGATTTCGCGACTCATGCCGCCGGCGAACAATTCGTGGCGCAAGTGCACCCGATCGAGCTTGTAGAAACCCTCGAAGCACTTTTCACGCCGAACGATATCCACGGCGGTCGGAATGGCTTTGGCAAAATCAGTCATGACTATCCTCTTACTTCAAACCGATACGAGGCTCATTCCCGGAACCTCGACTTCGCGCCATCCTAACGCGCCCGTGAGGTTTGATGCAGCCCCTTTACCTTCAGCGAGATAGACGGTGAGTGCGAAACCCACTCTAATTAGCTTAGTGGCGAACTGACTGCTCCGTTGATAGTCGAAGCGGGTAACTTTTTGCCTTTCCCTGTTTTATCAAGGACGCCCATGTCACTTTTTAAAATTGCCTCCGTGGCCGCTCTCGCCCTGACCCTTGGCGCTTGCCAAAGCCTGTTCCAGCCCAATTATCGCGCGCCGCTGGAAACCACCCGCGACGCCACCGAGCAGCTCAAGCCAGGCTGTTCGGACCAGGACTGCCCGCTGGTGAACATCGACACCCTGCACTTTCCCGCCGAGCCTGCGCTTGACGGCATCATCGAAAAACGCCTGCTGCAAATGACCCGCACCTCGCCCGACGCCCCGGTGGCGCCGACACTGGCGGCCTATCGCGAACAGTTTTTGCGCACCGCCGGCCCGCGCAACAGCAGCTATTTGCAGGCCAAGGTACGTGAACAGCATGACGGCCTGGTGATCATCGAATTGTCCAGTTACCTGGACACCGGCGGCGCCCATGGCACACCGGGTCGAGGTTTCATCAACTACTCTCGCCAACAGCAGAAAGTGCTGACGCTTACAGACATGCTGGTGCCAGGGCAGGAAGAGGCGTTCTGGAAAGCGGCGCAGGTGGCGCACAACAGCTGGTTGATCAGCACCAAGCTCGATCAGGAACCGGAGTTCGTCAAGAGCTGGCCGTTCCAGAAAACCCAGAACGTGGCGTTGACCTATGGCGGGGTGATCCTCAAGTACGAAACCAGCAGCATCGCGCCTTACGCGCTGGGCCATGTCGAATTGAAGATCCCCTACCCTCGCCTGAACGGCATCATCAAGCCCGAGCTGTTTCCTGGCCGTAACTGAAGGCCCGACCCAGCACCAACTGCAGTAGCCCTGCGAGGATCAACGCCGGCAGGGTTGCGCCAACATCCGGATACAGATTAGCCAGCAGGTGATAGGTGCTGACCCCGCCCAACCAGGCGAGCAGCGCCGGCCAGCGCAATGCAGCTGAGGCAACCTGGCCACTGCGCTTGCGCAGGATGAAGTGATCCACCAGCACCACGCCGAACAGCGGCGCGAACACCGAGCCGATCAACAGCAGGAAGTTCTGGTACTGGGCCAGTGGCGCCAGCAGGGCGATCAGGGTGCAGATCACGCCAATGGCCAAGGCCAGGTGCTCGACTTTCAGGCGCAATAGAATGCCGCTGGAAACGGCTGCCGAGTGAATGTCGGCGAAGGCGTTTTCCGATTCGTCCAGCAGAATCAGCAACAGCGGAATGCCCAGGCCCGCGCCCGCCAGTGCCAACAGCAAGGCATTGACTTCACCGCTCGGCGCGAACGCCAGGGTGTAGGCCACGCCCAAACTCATCAGCCAGAAGTTACCGATAAAGAAGCCGATTGCGGTACCACCGAAAACGTTTTTCGCCCGCTTGCCGAAACGCGAATAGTCGGCGATCAGCGGCAGCCACGACAGCGGCATCGCGATGGCAATGTCAAAACCCACGGCAAACGGCATCGAACCGTCGCCGGCCTGGGCCCACAAGGCAGCGAGGTCGGCCTTGGCGAACAGGTTCCAGCTCAGCCACGTGCACGCTGCCAGCAGCAGCCAGATGCCCCATTTGCGCAGGATCTGGCGCACGAAGGTCAAGGGGCCGCTGACGGCCAATAGGGTCGCAAGCGCGCCGAAGAACAGCGTCCACAGCACTGGATTGGACAGCGCGCTGCCGTCGCTGAAGGCCTTTGCGCCCAACAGGCTGGCGGCATCGCGCATGACGATGATCTCGAACGAGCCCCAACCGATCAGCTGCAGCAGGTTCAGTACGGCTGGCAGGCTCGCGCCACGATTGCCCAGGCTGAGCTTGAGTGCGGCCATCGACGACAGTCCGGTATCGCTGCCGATCACGCCGACGGCAGCCAGCAACAGGACGCCGACCAACGTGCCGAGGAAAATCGCCAGCAACGAGCCGGACAGACCCAGGCCTGGCGCGAGCAGCGCACCGGTCTGCAAGACCATCAGGCCGATGCCGAGAGAGAACCACAGGGAAAACAGATCGCGACCGCCGAACACACGCTTGTCGGCTGGCACCGCGATGCCAGGTGAATAAGTACTCGGTTGAATGCTCAAGGGTGTTATCTCAGAGGAATATGTTTTGTCATTGAGAATTTCGCTGTCTAATCTGGCGCTTTCGCGAGCAAGCCCGCTCCCACATTGGTCCTGCGTACACAGGTCGAATGTGGGAGCGGGCTTGCTCGCGAAGGCGGCGCCACAGGCACCGCCAATCCCGGGTCAGATCAAACTTTCTGGTAAAGCTGACTGCCTTCCTGCTTGAAGCGCTCGGCCTGTTCCGCCATGCCTTGGGCAATGTCCACGTCGACCGCTTCGATCCGTTGGTTGGCCGCATACTCGCGGACTTCCTGGGTGATTTTCATCGAGCAGAATTTCGGCCCGCACATGGAGCAGAAGTGCGCGACCTTGGCCGAATCCTTCGGCAACGTCTCATCGTGATACGAACGAGCGGTGTCCGGATCCAGGCCCAGGTTGAACTGGTCTTCCCAACGGAATTCGAAACGCGCCTTGCTCAAGGCATTGTCGCGGATCTGCGCGCCGGGATGTCCTTTGGCCAGATCGGCGGCGTGCGCGGCGATCTTGTAGGTGATAATCCCGGTCTTCACGTCATCCTTGTTCGGCAGCCCCAAGTGCTCTTTCGGCGTCACGTAGCAGAGCATGGCGCAACCGAACCAGCCGATCATGGCCGCACCGATGCCGGAGGTGATGTGGTCGTAGCCCGGCGCAATGTCGGTAGTCAACGGGCCGAGGGTGTAGAACGGGGCCTCGTCGCAGCATTCGAGCTGCTTGTCCATGTTCTCCTTGATCAACTGCATCGGCACGTGGCCCGGGCCTTCGATCATGCACTGCACGTCGTGCTTCCAGGCGATCTTGGTCAGCTCGCCGAGGGTTTCCAGTTCGCCGAACTGCGCTTCGTCGTTGGCGTCGGCAATCGAGCCCGGACGCAGGCCATCGCCCAGCGAGAAGCTGACGTCGTAGGCCTTCATGATTTCGCAGATGTCTTCGAAATGGGTGTAAAGGAAGTTCTCCTTGTGGTGCGCCAGGCACCACTTGGCCATGATCGAACCACCACGGGAAACGATGCCGGTCACGCGCTTGGCCGTCATTGGCACGTAGCGCAGCAACACGCCGGCGTGGATGGTGAAGTAGTCGACGCCCTGCTCGGCCTGCTCGATCAGCGTGTCGCGGAATAGCTCCCAGGTCAGGTCTTCAGCCACGCCGCCGACTTTTTCCAGGGCCTGGTAGATCGGCACGGTGCCGATCGGTACCGGCGAGTTGCGGATGATCCACTCGCGGGTTTCGTGAATGTGCTTGCCGGTGGACAGGTCCATGACCGTGTCCGAACCCCAGCGAATGCCCCAGGTCAATTTCGCCACTTCTTCTTCGATGGACGAACCCAGCGCACTGTTGCCGATGTTGCCGTTGATCTTCACCAGGAAGTTACGGCCGATAATCATCGGTTCCAGCTCGGTGTGGTTGATGTTGGCCGGAATGATCGCGCGACCGCGGGCAATCTCGTCACGGACAAACTCTGGCGTAATGATTTTCGGCACGCTGGCGCCGAAGCTGTGGCCGGCGTGTTGCTGGTCCAGCAGGCCGGCCGCGCGGGCCACTTCCAGTTTCATGTTCTCGCGGATGGCGACGTATTCCATCTCGGCGGTGATGATGCCTTTGCGCGCGTAATGCATCTGGCTGACGTTGGCGCCCGGCTTGGCGCGACGCGGGTTGTTGACGTGGGCGAAACGCAGCTTGGTCAGTTCCGGATCGGCAAGGCGCTCCTGGCCGAAATTGGAACTCAGGCCGCTCAGGCGCTCGGTGTCACCGCGGGATTCGATCCATGGCGAACGCACATCGGCCAGGCCTTTGCGCACATCGATGATGACATTGGGATCGGTGTAAGGACCCGAGGTGTCGTACACCACCACCGGCGCGTTGACCTCGCCTCCGAAGTCGGTCGGCGTCACGTCCAGGCTGATTTCGCGCATCGGCACGAGGATATCCGGGCGAGTGCCCTGGACATAGATTTTTTGCGAACGGGTAAACGGCTGAACCGATTGTTGATCGACCTTGGCCGAGTCACTCAGGTTGGTGGCGATTTTTGCTTTTGTAGTCATCACGGGCTCTCCAGACAGCATCCAGGCAGTGGAATTTTGTCGGAGCGAACCTGTAAACGAATGGACGCACGTGCGCTGGGAAAACCAGCTGTGCTGTGCTCAGTGCTCGAGGGGTATTCGATTGTCGAACAACATCCCGGACGAAGCACAAGAGGACTCGCCGGGTGACGAGAAATCTTGTTCCCTACGCAGGCGCTAACCTGATCAGGTTCAACGGGATCCGAAATTATTCGATCTCAGCCTCATAGCAAGGCACCCCGACAAGAACCCGGCCAGTCTAGACATAACTGCCCAAGAACGCCAACACCGCTGCAAACACCGTGATGAATGGCGCAATTACAGGATTGTTGCCGGACGAACGCGCAACTACACTCGCTACGGCCACGCTGCGCATTGACGCTGCAGGTGCCGCGCCGTAGCCTTGGCGCTCAAATTATCAGCATAATCTTTTAGGGATCGCCTCATGCTGCGCAAACTCTCACTGGCCCTTGCCGTGTCTTGTGCGTCCAATGGAATGGCCTGGGCAGCAGAAGCGCCCTTATCGACCAAGACCGATCTGGTCAGCGTCTATCAGGAAGCGGTCAACAACAACGCCGACCTCGCCGCCGCCATCGCCCAATATGGCGCCCAGAAGGAAGTCGTGCCCCAGGCCCGCGCCGGCTTGCTGCCCAACCTGTCGGGCGGCGCCAATGTCGCCAGCGTACGCACGGCCATCGACCAGCCTTCGGCCACGACCAACCGCAATGCGCATTCGTACCAGGCAACCCTGGCGCAGCCGCTTTTCCGCGCCGATCGCTGGTTCCAGTTCCAGGCCGCCAAGGACGTCAATGAACAGGCTGCGCTGCAACTCTCGGCGACCCAGCAGAACCTGATCCTGCAGACCGCCGACAGCTACTTCAACGTGTTGCGCAGCCAGGACAACCTGGCCTCGACCAAGGCCGAGGAAGCCGCGTTCAAGCGTCAACTCGATCAGTCCAACGAACGCTTCGATGTCGGGCTCTCGGACAAGACCGACGTGCTCAACTCACAAGCCAGTTACGACACCGCGCGCGCCAACCGCATCGTTGCCCAGCGCCAGGTGGATGATGCCTTCGAAGCCCTGGTGACACTGACCAACCGCCAGTACAACTCGATCCAGGGCATCAGCCACAACTTGCCGATCCTGCCGCCGGCACCGAACGACGCCAAGGCCTGGGTTGAAACCGCGGCCAAGCAGAACCTCAACCTGCTGGCCAGTAACTACGCCGTCAGCGCCGCCGAGCAAACCCTCAAGCAGCGCAAGGCCGGCCATGCGCCGACCCTCGACGCGGTGGCGCAGTACGAAAAAGGCGACAACGATGCGTTGGGTTTCAGCAACCCGAACGGCTTTCCCCAGGCTTATGGCGGTAACGTCGAGCAAACCACCGTGGGCCTGCAATTGAACATCCCGATCTACAGCGGCGGCCTGATCAACTCCCAGGTGCGCCAGTCTTATGCGCAACTGGACCAGACCGAACAGCAACGCGAATCCCTGCGCCGGCAAATCGTCGAAAACACCCGCGACCTGCACCGTGCGGTGAATACTGACGTCGAGCAGGTGCAGGCGCGCAAGCAGTCGATCATCTCCAACCAGAGTGCTGTGGAAGCGACGGAAATCGGTTATCAGGTCGGTACGCGCAACATCGTCGACGTGCTGGATGCGCAGCGTTCGCTCTACACCTCGGTACGCGACTACAACAACACCCGCTACGACTACATCCTCGACAACCTGCGCTTGAAGCAGCAGGCCGGAACATTGAACCCGGGGGATCTGCAGGATCTGGCACGTTGGCTCAACCCCAACTACAACCCGGACAAGGACTTCCTGCCGCCGGACCTGGCGAAGGCTGCGGCGGAACAGCTCAAGGCCCGCCCCTGAAAAACTGTAGGAGCCGGCTTGCTGGCGAGGGCGATTTCAACAACGCCATCGCCAGCAAGCCGGCTCCTGCAGGTTAGCGGTCAATTAAACGGCCTAGTCCATCCAGCAACCGCTGCAACGCCCCCTGATTGGTGCGCATCACCTTCAACCCCGCCTCGGCCATCCGCTGCGCATCCCGCGGAAATTCGAACAGCCGCTGCACCGCCACCGCCAGCCCTTGTGCATCCTCAACCTCCAGCAATGCGCCGGCACTGCGTAACTGCGCGGCAATTTCAAGGAAGTTGAACAGGTGCGGGCCACTGAGCACCGGCTTGGCCAAAGCCGCCGGCTCAAGCAGGTTATGCCCGCCATTAGGCACCAGGCTGCCGCCAACGAATGCGCTGTCGGCCAGGGCGTAGAGAAACAACAGTTCGCCCATGGTGTCACCCAATAGCACCGACGTGGTGGCGGTGACCGCTTCTGCGCTGGAACGCCGCACCGTGGCAAAACCCTGCTGGCGGCACAGTTCGAATACCGCGTTGAAACGCTCGGGATGGCGCGGCACCAGAATCAGCAAGGCGTCGGGATGGCTCGCCAGCAACTGGCGATGGGCCGCCAGTACCACCTCGTCTTCGCCATCATGGGTACTGGCGGCGATCCATATCGGGCGTTCCAGTGCCTGCCATTGCCCGCGCAACTCGGCGGCACGTTGCAACAGTTGCGGATCGATGGTCAGGTCGAACTTGATCGAGCCGGTGACTTCAACGGTTTCCGCCCGCGCACCCAACTCACGAAAACGCTGGGCCTCGGCCTCGGTCTGCACCGCGAACAGGCTCATCTCGCTCAACATCGGCCCGGTGAGCTTACCGAAGCGGCCATAGCCCCTGGCCGAACGTTCAGACAGTCGAGCATTGGCCAGGGCCACGGGAATCCCCCGCCTGGCGCATTGATGGATATGGTTGGGCCAGAGCTCGGTTTCCATGATCACTGCCAGCTTCGGCCGGACCCGATCAAGAAAACGCTTGGCGGCGCACGGCAAGTCGTACGGCAAATAGCAGTGCTGGATGCGCGGTTCGTTGGCGAACAACGCCTGGATGCGCTCCGAGCCGGTCGGCGTCATGCAGGTCACGGTGATCGGCAGTTGTGGGTAACGCTGCAGCAAGGCCCGAATCATCGGTGCGGCGGCAATGCTTTCGCCTACAGACACCGCATGTACCCAGATCCCACCGGGCTTCATCGTCGGCATCCCGTAGGAGAAACGCTCGCCGATGCGCTTGGCATAGGCCGGTGCCTTGCGCGAGCGCAGCCACAGACGAATCGCCACCAATGGCAGCCCCAGGTAAAACAGCGCGGTGTAGAGAGTTCTATTCATGGCGGCGGAGTTTATCGGTTTTTTCACCGATCGCCTGCAAATGCACGGCAAAACGCTCCGCCAACCATCGAGCGGCCGGCCCGAGTGGCTCATCGCGGCGCCACACCAACTCAACCACCAAGGCCGGCGGGGTCCATTCGCTGGCCAATTCGACGATCAAGCCCTGGTATGCCGAGTACTGCACCACGTGCCGGGGCAGCCAGGCCCAGCCGAGGCCGCGTACCAGCCATTCGGCCATCACGTAAAAACTGTCGGCCCGCCAGACCTGCGGGCTGGCCGGTTCGCTGCCGGGGTAAATGCTGGACTGCGTGGACATCAGCAACTGGCGATGCTGCGCCAGTTCCTGGCAATTCACTTCGGCCTTCGCCGCCAACGGATGCCCGACGCCACACACCGTGACCATCTCAACGCTGCCCAATACCCGCCGTTCCAGGGCTTCAGGAATTTGATCGTGATAAAACAACAGCCCCAGGTCGGCCCGCCGCTCCACCAGTTTGCGCGCCACATCGCCTTGGGCGGCGCTGGTCAGTTGCACTTCAAGGCTGGGAAATTTTTCCGCCAGGGCTTCAAAGCTTTCGATAACCGGCTGGTACGGCATGGCCTCGTCCTGCGCCAGGCGCAAGCGAGCTTCCTGGCCGCGCATCATCGCCAGCGCCCGGCCATTGAGACGCTCGCATTGGCGCAGCACTTCTCGCGCTTCTTCCAGCAAAGCGTTGCCGGCCTCGGTGAGTTTCGGCTGGCGACCGCTACTGCGATCGAACAGGCTCACACCCAGGTCTTCCTCCAGCAGTGCTATCGCGCTGCTAACCGCCGACTGGGCTTTGCGCTGGTCCCGTGCCACGGCAGAAAACGAACGCTGCTCCGCCACACCGACGAATAAACGCAGTTGTTCAAGATTCCATTGCATCGACAAACCCATCTTCATAACAGATAGGTAATGACTTTACCGCATCTGGAGAATCTCTAGAATGCCGAACTCAACAGGCAACACTTCATACGAGGATTGAACCATGACCGCTTACTACTACCTGGCCATTGCCATCTGCGCCGAAGTGATTGCCACTGTTTCAATGAAAGCGGTCAAGGGCTTCAGTACGCCGTTGCCGCTACTGCTGGTCATCGTCGGCTACGGTATCGCTTTCTGGATGCTCACCCTGGTGGTGCGCAGCGTGCCGGTGGGCGTCGCTTACGCGGTATGGGCCGGCATGGGCATCGTGATGGTCAGCGTCGCGGCGTTGTTCATCTACGGGCAGAAGCTGGATGTGCCGGCGATGCTGGGGATGGCGATGATTGTGCTGGGGGTTGTGGTGATTCAGCTGTTCTCCAAGACTGCAGGGCATTGAGGAAAAAGATCGTCTGAGCTCTGTATACTGCGACCTCGTCTTGAACACTGAGGTCGCTGCATGCCATCCGTTATTTCCACCGACGTTCTCATTGTCGGCGCTGGTGTTGCTGGCCTCTGGCTGAATGCGCGCCTGCGTCGCCAGGGTTTCTCGACCGTGCTGGTGGAAAGCGCCAGCCTCGGCGGCGGGCAAAGTGTGAAGTCCCAGGGGATCATCCATGGCGGCGCCAAGTACGCTCTGCATGGCGCCCTGACCGGCGCCTCGGAAGCCATCGCCGACATGCCGCGTCGCTGGCGTGAAGCCCTGGCCGGGAATGGCGAACTGGATCTTTCGGGCGTGCGCCTGCTGTCTGAGGCGCATTACCTCTGGTCCCCGGGAACCATCGCCGGCAACCTCACCAGCTTCTTCGCCAGCAAAGCCGTGCGCGGTCGAGTCGATCAGGTCAAGGGCGATCAACTGCCGCTGGCCCTCCAGGACAAACGCTTCAAGGGCAAGGTCTATCGCCTGGCGGAACTGGTGATCGACGTACCAAGCCTGATCCAGCGCCTGGCCGACCTCGCGGGCGATGGCCTGCTCGCCGGCCAGAAGATCGAGCCGCTGCTGGAGGGTGGCGTGCTGATTGGCCTGAAGGTGGACGAGCGCGAAATCCGCGCCCAACGCATCGTCTTGAGCGCCGGAGGCGGAACGGCGGCGTTGCTCGAAGCGTTGGGGCTGACCCAGCCCGCCATGCAACGCCGCCCGCTGCACATGATCATCGCCAAAGGCCCAAGCCTCAAACCGCTGTACGCCCATTGCCTGGGCGGTGGAACCAAACCACGCATCACCGTGACCACGCACCCGGCGGCCGATGGCCAGTGGGTCTGGTACCTGGGCGGCGATATCGCTGAAACCGAAGGCGTGAATCGTGAGCCGGCCGAACAAATCGCCACCGCGCAGAAAGAACTTGGCCAGTTATTGCCATGGATCGACCTCAGCACAGCGCGATGGGCAACGTTGCGTGTAGACCGTGCGGAACCACTGCAATCGGGGCTGACACGTCCCGACAACGCCTTCGTGGCCGAGGAAGGTCGCCTGCTGGTGGGCTGGCCAACCAAACTGGCCCTGGCGCCGGACTTCGCCGACCGCGTCATCGCCAGCCTTGACCGCGATGGCATTCAACCGGGTCCGGTCACCGCTTTGCCGCCACTGCCAAAACCGCCGATGGCCATCCCGGCCTGGGAGCAATTGCTGCCATGAGCCAACCGACTCTGCACGACTTGCATCGTCCCCTGGGCAGCACCGGCCTGCTGGTATCGCCCCTGGGCCTGGGCACGGTAAAACTCGGCCGCGACCAAGGCGTGAAGTACCCCAATGGCTTCCAGATTCCCGACGACGATGAAGCGCGGATGTTGCTCAAGCTCACGCGCGACCTGGGTATCAACCTGATCGACACCGCGCCGGCCTATGGCCGCAGCGAAGAGCGCCTTGGCCCATTGTTGCGTGGTCAGCGTCAGGATTGGGTGATCGTCAGCAAGGTCGGCGAAGAATTTGCCGACGGTCAGTCCCGCCACGATTTCAGCGCCGCGCACACCCGTCTCTCTGTCGAACGCAGCCTGCAACGCCTTGAGACTGACTTCATCGACCTGGTGCTGGTGCACTCCGACGGCAACGACCTGGCGATCCTCGATGAAAGCGAAGTCTATGCCACGCTCGCCGCGCTCAAGGCCGAAGGCAAGATCCGTGGCTTTGGCTTTTCCGGCAAGACAGTCGAAGGCGGCTTGAAGGCGCTGGAGCAAGGTGATTGCGCAATGGTCACCTACAATCTGAACGAGCAAAGCGAAAAAGCGGTCATTGACTATGCTGCTGCTCATGGCAAAGCCATTCTGGTCAAAAAAGCCCTCGCCAGCGGTCATGTGTGCCTGAGTCCAGGGGTGGACCCGGTGCGCGCCAGTTTCCAATTGTTGTTCGAACATCCCGGTGTGGCCAGCGCTATTGTCGGAACGATCAATCCGCTGCACCTCGCCCATAACGTGGCGACCGTTGCACAGGTCCTACGTAGCAACTGATGCCGCCTCACGCGGCCTAAAGCAGGAGCCGACATGCCGCGTACGCTCATTAGAAAGAACCCGAGCAACTTCAAGACCCTGCCGTTATTCGTCGAAGCGACTCCCGAAGGCCTGAGTTACCAGAGCGTCGGGAGACCGTTGAATTTCGCCCAGATCCTGCAACGTCGACGCCCGGTAAGCGTCGCCGATACGGAACGGTTTTCCCTTGAATTGGCCAACCTTGGAGTCTCTGTACGCCTGACACTGCATTGGCAGAATCGCGATTACTGGGTGCTGGTACGTCAACGGCGGCAGGATCGCGGCGACGTGGTGCTCAAGCTGATTTCCGGCTACGTGCCCGCCCACGAGCTGAACCTGCCGCTGCACACCGCCATTCAGGAAATCGCCGAAGAATGCCTGCTGGAAACCCCGGAAGGCTGGCTCGGTGGGCGCTTCATCGACACTTGGTTACCCGCCCCCTATTCGAGCGCACTGCACTACCGCGAAGCCCTGCCGTTTCGCCTGTCGCCGCTGTCCGGCTCGGCGCGTCCGGTTCGCTGCGCCAACCTGCCACTGATCGAACGGCCTCGGGCCTATGTGCACTTGCCAACCGCATCGCTGCAATTGATTTACGATTTACGCTTGGAGGTCCCCAAGGAAGCCAAATCCCTGAGCCTGTTTCACGTCGACGAACGACTGGAAGGCGATCAACTGGTGGCCCGCCTGGATCGCAAGCGCCCGGATCTGTACCTGATGCCATTGAAGGATGGCCATCCCTTGGCCGAGCTCTACACCTTGAAAAAGGATCAACTGCACCCAGCGAGCACCCGTGGACTGTACCTGGCCGAAAGCTTTGCCAGGCAGGAAGGCTGGCTGGTGAAAGATGAGCGGATTCGCTGGAAGGACTGGGTACGGCAGCAGGGCTTGACGCCTCCAGCGAAGGATTCGGGATTGGCGCGGTTGCGTGGGAAGGCAAAGCAGTTGCTGAAGAAGATCGTACCGCGCAAGGCCGCACGCCCCTGATCATTCCCACGCAGAGCGTGGGAATGATCAGCGCATCATTCAGACTGGCGGATCTTCTCGACAATGGCAGTCGTGGAGCTGTTTTCCACCAACCCCAGCACTTTCACCGTCCCGCCGTAAGCGGTCACGATGTCTGCACCGACCACCTGGTCAATCCCGTAGTCCCCACCCTTGACCAGCACGTCCGGCTTCACCTCGCGCAGCAAGTTCTCCGGTGTGCCCTCAGCGAAGCTGATCACCCAATCGACGGCGCCCAGGCCTGCCAGCACCGCCATGCGTCGGTCGACACTGTTGATCGGACGGCCAGGCCCTTTCAAGCGGCTGACCGACGCATCGTCGTTAACCGCAACGATCAGGCGATCACCTTGAGCGCGTGCTTGCTCCAGGTACGTCACGTGCCCGGCATGCAGGATGTCGAAGCAACCGTTGGTAAAAACGATCTTCTCGTTATGCGCACGCGCATCATCGACTGCCAGCAACAGCTGCTCCAGGCCCAGCACACCGCGCTCTGAACCCTGATCGCGCTGGATGGCACGCCGCAATTCCGGCGCGCTGATAGCCGCCGTACCGAGCTTGCCGACCACGATGCCTGCCGCCAGGTTGGCCAGGCCCACTGCGTGTGGCAGTTCCTCGCCAGCAGCAATCGCCGCTGCCAAAGTGGAAATTACCGTATCGCCAGCACCGGTCACGTCGAACACTTCACGGGCACGTGCCGGCAGGTGCAAAGCCGGATGATCCGGGCGCAGCAAGGTCATGCCGTGCTCGCCACGGGTCACCAGCAAGGCGCCCAGGTCCAGGTCGTGCATCAGCTTCGCGCCTTTGTTCACCAAATCATGCTCATCGACGCACCCCCCGACGATGGTTTCGAACTCGCTGAGGTTCGGCGTGATCAGGCTTGCACCGCGATAAATGGAAAAGTCCTTGCCCTTGGGATCCGCCAGCACCGGAATGCCTCGGGCACGGGCGGCCTGGATCAACGCCTGATGGTTTTTCAGCGCGCCCTTGCCGTAGTCGGACAGTACCAGCACCTTGATGCCTTCGAGCAATTCATCGACCTGCACGGACAACGCCAAAGCGTCGGTGGCGAAGGGTTCTTCGAAGTCGATGCGCAGCAATTGCTGGTGACGACTCATGACCCGCAGCTTGACGATGGTCGGCTGGTGGGCAATGCGCTGGAACAACGCGCGCACACCGGCACCCTTGAGGCTATTGACCAGGCTGTCGGCGGCTTCATCGTCGCCGGTCACTCCGACCAGCGAGGCCGGTGCGCCGAGGGCGGCAATGTTCAACGCAACGTTGGCGGCACCGCCCGGGCGGTCCTCGATGTGATCGACCTTGACCACCGGTACTGGCGCCTCAGGGGAAATCCGTGAGGTACCACCATGCCAGTAACGGTCGAGCATGACATCGCCGACCACCAAGACAGGGGCTTGATCGAATCGCGGCATGGACAACTTCATGGAGCAACCCACATACAAAATGAACAGGGGCGCGATATTAACACAGGGTGAGTCTGGCTCACCCTGATGTCGGTATCAGGCGATGTCTTCGGCCGGCGTATCGAGCCCCATCGCGTGCAGCCGCGAATAGTAGCCATTTTGCGCCAGCAACTGGGCGTGGGTGCCACGCTCGACGATTTCGCCGTGGTCCATCACCAGGATCAGGTCGGCCTTTTCGATAGTCGACAACCGGTGAGCGATGACCAGCGTGGTACGCCCCTTCATGACTTGATCCAGCGCTGCCTGAATATGGCGCTCGGACTCGGTATCAAGTGCCGAGGTTGCTTCGTCGAGAATCAGCAACGGAGCATTTTTCAACAAGGCCCGGGCAATCGCCAGGCGCTGGCGCTGACCGCCGGACAGCAGTACGCCGTTTTCCCCGACCTGGGTATCCAGGCCTTGTGGCATCTGCGCGATGAAATCCATTGCATAGGCGTCCGCGGCAGCCTTTTCAATGTCTTCGCGAGGTGCGCCAGCCAAATCGCCGTAGGCGATATTGTTAGCGATGGTGTCATTGAACAGGGTCACATGCTGTGTAACTTGCGCTACGTGCCGACGCAAATTGCGCAAGCGATAGTCTTCGATTTCGACATCGTCGAGCAGGATTTCACCGACTTCATGATGGTAGAAGCGCGGTATCAGGCTGGCGAGAGTCGATTTGCCGCTGCCAGAGCGACCCACCAGGGCGATCATCTGTCCAGGCGCGGCGGTAAAGCTGATGTTCTTCAGCACCTCACGCTCGGTGCCTGGATAGGTGAAGCTCAGGTTGCGCACCTCCAGATAGCCGTTGACGCGATCACGCTCAACGGTTCCGTTGTCGACTTCCGGCTCAACGTCCAGTTGCTCGAAAATGCTTTCGGCACCCGCGACACCTTTCTGAATGGTCGAACTGACTTCCGACAACTGCCGGATCGGCTTGGGCAACAGACCCGCCGCAGTGATGTAGGCCACCAGGTCACCGGCGGTTGCATCACCACGCAGGAACAACACCAGGAACATCAGCGCGGCCATGGCGGTGTAGATCACCAGCTGCAACATCGGCGTATAGACCGCACCGGTCTTGGTCATGCGCAGTTGCTTGTCGGTGTTGCCCTGGCTGGCTTCGGCAAAACGCCGCTCTTCGTAGCTCTCGCCACCGAAACTGCGCACTACGCGATAACCCTGGATAGTCTCGGAAGCCACATGGGTCACGTCGCCCATCGCCACCTGGATCTTCTTGCTCTGCTTGCGGAATTTCTTGCTGGTATTGCCCACCATGAGTGCAATCAGCGGCAGGATCGCCAGCATCACGAGGGTCAGTTTCCAGTTCATCCACAGCAGGTAGGCAAACAGGAAGACCACGGTAAGGCCTTCGCGGATAACTACCTTGATGGCATCGGTGGCGGCACCGGTCACCATGGTCACGTTGAACGTGATTCGCGAGATCAGATGCCCGGAATTGTGGGTATCGAAGTAGCGATTCGGCAGCACCAGCAATTTATTGAACAACTCGACGCGCAGGTCATGCACCAGCCCCAATGACACCTTCGCCAGGTAATAGTTACCGAGGAAAGAGCCCAGGCCTTGCCACGCCGCGATCAGGATGATCAGCAATGGCACGGCCATCAGCAGCTGCAAGTCTTTCAGGTAGGGGACATCGGGAAAGAGCACCGCTTCAGGATTGCTCAGGCCATCGACGAAATACTTGAGAATCCCCGCCAGCATCGGCTGTGTGGAGGCAAAGATCACGAAGCCCACGATACTCAGCAAGAAAAGGCCGAGATAAGGTTTTACATAACCCAACAGCCGAAAATAGATTTTCAGGCTGGAGTCCTGTCCCGCTTTGGGCGGTGCGTCACTCATCGTAGAGCTCACTGGTTAGGAAGAACGCGAAATTTTATCACAAGCGTCAGGATTGGCCCGCGCCCATACCAAAACACTGGCCAGGCCAATGGGCAACCAGCTGATAAACCATTCAGCCCTTGGCGTGCCATTCAGGCTGGCGGCGTCAAACTGCATCGCCAGGGTAGAGAAAAGCCATATGCCGATGATTCCCTTGGCATAGAGTGTTTCCCTAACCTTCCACGCTTCGCGCAGTACAGCGATCCAGGTCGCAGCCCACAACAATAATCCCGGCAGGCCCAATTCGATGGCCACATGGGTGAACAGGTTGTGCGCGTGGTCAAAATACTGCCCATCGGCAAACACCGTGTAGTGACTGCCAAGGCCCAGGCCCCGCCATGGGTGCTCGGCGATCATTTGCAGACTGGCCAACAGGATCTGCGGGCGATAAGAAGCGCCGCGCGCCAGTACCAGGGATTCGAAAAGCCAGAACGCAAGCATGGCGACAATCAGTGCGGCCGCCGCAATGATGCGACTGCGCCGGTCACGGCACCAGATTGGCATGGCAAGTATCGTGAGAAACATTGCCAAGGCAGCGCCGCGGCTCTGGCTGAGCAGAACGAATACCCCCAGGAAACCCAACGCAACGGCACAAACCACCTGCATCACGCCAGTACGTGGCGCCCAGAGCACCAGCCACACCGCAGCCAGCCCGATGACGTAGCCGCCCAGAATCGGATGGGCCAATTCGCCCAACCCTTCCACACGTGAACTCCAGGCGTTGCCTTGCATCCCATAAAATTTGACGATCGCCACCAATGCAGTGACAGCCAACCCTATACCTCCCCACTGCATGATGCGGATCACGCGCTCGGGACGGGCACTGGCGAATAGCGGGAAAAACAACAGGAATACCACGACGTACAGCACACGCTTGGCTGCGCGCTCCAGGTCAGGGGTATTCGACCAGGAAAGGCTGAGCAGTGACCAGATCACCAGCCCGAGCAACGGCAGGTAGATCCAGCGCTGGTCATGGAATAATTCCCGAAGCCGGGCCCGCGCGGGCCAGCAGAAGATGATTGCAGGCAACCAGAGAAACGCCACCAAGCCTTGTTGATAGAGCTTGTTGGTAGGCGCAATGGCGATGGCCAACAAAAACCACAAAAGACCTACTGCCATCCATGCTTGCGCCCAACGAGTTTCTTGCATCAAATTGCTCCTGTAAGCGTTCGCCTACCCAACCCGACATGGTTAAAGCTGAATTTTTTCGGCATCATTGCCCGCCACTGTGCCCCGTTCTTCCAACAAGGCTTTCTACGATGCAATGTTCCCGGCTTCCTCAAGCAGCCCTAGATCAATTGATTGACGGTGCCAAAGTACTCGAGGCCGACAGTTACGGGCCAAAAGTCTACCTGTTGCAAGATGGGAATATCCTCAAACTATTTCGCCGCAAGCGTATTTTTTCCTCTGCCTTGTTTCGTCCATACTCGAAACGCTTTATCGACAACGCGCTCGAACTGCAAAAGCTCGGTGTGCCGACCTTGCAGGTCCTGCAGTATTACCGACTGCAGGCGCCGGGCATGACAGCCGTGCTGTACCAGCCATTGCCAGGCCAGACCCTGCGCCAGGTCGCCAGCAAGGACGGATTCAACTGGCCGCAAGCCTTGCCCGAACTGGCCGGACTGATACGCAGCCTCCATCAATCGGGGATTTACTTCCGCTCACTGCATCTGGGCAACATCGTGATCACGCCCGACAATCGTATGGGACTGATTGACGTGGCTGACATGCGGTTCCTGCGAGCCCCATTGCCTCGCCACTTGATCAAGCGAAACCTGCAGCATTTCGCTCGCTATATTGCGCGCGAGAACCTGAACGACACCTTTCCGATGCAGGCATTGGAGCAGGCAGTATTGCCATCATGAGAGTAGCGCACGGGCGGTCTGGCTGAAGCTCAGCCAGGCTTGATCCGGCGCTAACGCCTGGAATTGTTCAGCAGCGACCGCTTCGGCAGAGACACTGAACGCTCGCAAGATCGCTTCTCGCCACGCACTCACGTCATCAACCGGGGCATACCAGCCGCTATCGGCCAACTGTTCGCGAAACACCGGTAACTCACTGCACAGTACCGGAACGCCCGCCATGACCGCCTCCTGCATGATCAACCCCAGGCCTTCTTCCCGCGAAGGGATCGCCACCCAGTCGAAGGCACGATAAAGACGCGCCGCGTCATCGAGATGGCCCGGCAGCAAGACTTGCTCACGCAGTCCCAGGTCATCGATTCGGGCTTGCAGCGTGGCCCGGGCGCTGCCCTCCCCGACAATGACCAATCGCAGGTCGGCGCGCTTTTGCAATGCCCCTGCAAAGGCATCGAGCAGGCAAATGAAGCCCTTCTCCGAAACCAGGCGCCCCACCGCTCCCAATATTGGCCCTCCGGCCACAGACAGGCCCAAGCGGTTCAACGCCTCTTCCCGAGGAAGTAAAGCGCTATGGAAAGCGGCAGGCTCAAAGGCACTGCGCAATGTCACGACCGGTACCTGCAAGTCACGGTTCAGGGAAGTTGCGAGGGTGTTCGACACGGCAGCCAATGCCAGCTGGGAAGGTGGGAGCTGCTGGAAGAGCGCTCGGTCACCTGCATGCAGTCGCGTCGCCCCATGGAAAATGACCACCACGCGGATATGCGGCAACCCCTTGAGTATCGGCAACAGCGTGCGCGCCACTCCCAACCCGTCAAGCAATAGCAAACGCGCGTCGCTGTCCTTGAGAGCGCGGTGAAACCGGGCGCGCATCCAGGGTTTGGTCAATCGCCAGAAATGCCGACCTTTCAATTGGGCAGAAGTCAGCCCCCATTCCCGGATCTCACCAACGTTCACTCCACATTCGCGCGCACCTCCCTGAAGCAACCAGGTTTTCACCGGGGCCGAGGGCAAGGCATGAGACAGAATCTGCTGATGCACCTTGTGGATCGAGGCAAAGGGAGCGCCACCGGCCCACATCACATTGAGAATACTCATAGGGCAAGCAGCCAATACAAAAGGTAATGGGGATAAGCTGCGGTGTTGCTACTTGATGGTCCAGCCAATGCAGACTCCCAACAACAAAAACAAAACGAATTTGACCTGTTCGCGCCGACTACGACGCGCCTTGCGCTGTCGCTCGATCGGCGTTTGCACGTGCAGGCCAAACCCGGTGTGCATGACTGCGTCCGCTTCAAGCGTCAGGGCAGTCAGATTCAGCTGTGCGTATCGCTGTGACAGCGCTTTCTCGCCACCGTGCCCGGAAAATGGCGCGCACAATCGATATTCCTTTACCCGCCGCAGGCCCGGGTTCAGCGAGAACCCCTGCCACTGCGGCTTGTCGGAAATCATTGGATGGCAAGCCACTCCACCGACGACCTCACGCGGCCCCAAATGAATGTAGGGGCTGTGAACCCGCAGATCATGAGTATAGCTACGCAGCCACACTTGCAGGATTTCCGGGCGCAATTGGAGAATGGTCATGGAGTCTTCCACAAACCCTGGGCGATAGAATTCCCAGTCATCCTCGCAATGGAAGATGTAGTTCGTGCTGACGTGTTCGTACGCCAGGTCGATTGACGCCAGTTGACCCAGCTTGGGTCGATTGACGAACACCGTGCAGTGTTCCTTCCAGTTGGCTGGAATGACTGCGTGAACGCCTTCGTCACCCGCATCCTCAGTGATGAACACTTCACGGATAGGGGCCGTATTGAATCGATCGAAGCTCTCGAGAGTAGTCTTCAGCAGATCCAGGCGACCACAGCTTGTGACCACTAGCGTGATGTCACTCTCGCGGGAAAAATGCACGGTTTTCTCAATAGGGTAAAAGTGGTCAGCAATATCAATGGCCGGCCTACACTTGTCAAACACCCAAATTGAGTCGAATTCTTTCCAACAGACTCAGCGGCGCACGAGCACGCAGTGCGGGCTCAAGCTCCTCGACGATACGCTGGCCGATGCGTGCAAAGCTGAACTGGCTGACCGCCAGCTCCTGACCGTTGTGCGCGATACGCTGCGCCAGTTGCGGGTCGCTGCGCAGAATGGCGAGCTTTTCCTGAAGCTGTGCAATGTCCCGATACAAGACCACGTTGTGCATATCCTGCAAGCCCAGCGCTTGGCATTCCGCGGCACCCTGGTCATAGGCTAGCAAGACACAGCCACAGGCCATGGCTTCGAAGTTCTTGATCATGAATTCGCCCATGCCGACGTCCGCACTGACGAAAAAGCGAATGCGGTTAAGCGTATCGCGGTATTCCTCGCCGGATTTGGTACGCGTGACAACCAGGGGTTCGACACTCGCCAGCTCATCGAGCAGCGCCTTGCGGCCGCTATAGGCAACGCTGTTGGTACTGCCAACGAACGCCAGCTCGATATCCCGCTCGCGCCCTTGATCTTCAAGCTGCGTCTGGTCGTAGCCCTTGGGAACGAACACTGCATCGAAGCCCTCCGAACGCAGGCGCTCGGTGACAACGAAACCGGAACTGATGACTCGCGCCCATGGCAATCGACGGTAGTGCGCACTGAACTTACCGGTGTACTTGCAAGGAATGTAGTTCTGGTAGGCATCGTGCTCGAGGATGACCAGGTTGGGAATCGTGCGGATAAATCCGACCTGGCGGATCTCCTGCTTGAACCGCAGGAAAAACACGATCCGGTCGTACCGGGACACATCGACTTCACGCCGGAAATAACTGCGCAGGTTGCGCTGTTCCTCGCTGCTCAACCACCGCAAGTCGCACTCGCAATGAGCCGCCACCCCGTCGTACAGACGGTCCAGGATGGCCCGCTGATCTTTCTGCACCAGAAATAGAACTTTCATCGTCTTCCTTGCCACAACAGGCAAATGGAGCAACACCTGAAACCGGACCTGCCCTCAGACGGCCGACCTTCAGGCCCATGACACTTTACAAACGCCAAAACAGTTCCTGGCGCCGCACAGCCTTGCGAAAAAATTCATTTTCGCCGTAACGCGAACCGGCCCGGCCCGCCAGCAACCGCTGCAACCTACGCCGCAAGCGACGCTTGAATGGCGGCGGCGGTTGCAGGTCGTGCATCATCGCCAATGCCATTGCCTTGTCACGCTGCTGAGCCTGGGAAAGCTGCAGGCAGTAGGGATGCATCTGCTGACCAAGATCGAATACCGGAGGAAGGGCAATACCGGTGCCGGTGTCACCCATCGGCCAGCGATCGTTGTCATGCAGGTGATTGGCATAGCCCAACAGCGTCGGTTGCCAATCAAGCCCCTTGAGCGCTTCGAGCACTGCTGCCTGCGCACAGAAATGATCGGGATGGGGATCAAGGGTCGGGTGCGGCAATACAATTACCTCAGGCCGGGCACGCAACAGCAGGGCTTGCAGATCTGCCAGCAGATTGTTCCAGGTGGGCGCGCCATCGACATCGCCCGGCAGGCCAAACGGGTTCAATTGGCGAAATAACCGGGTGTCATGCAAATCCGCTTCCCGTGAACCTATCGGCTTGGCGGGCGATGCCTGCATGGCTTCCAGTTGCAAACAGAAATAGCCCAACTGCACGCAATGGCCTGGCGGCACTCCCGCCCAGCGCGGCACGGCAATACTGTCCCAGGCACGCAAACGGCCTTTCAGGCGCGCCGCCTCGACCTTGTTCATGCCCATGCGCTGATAATGTTCGGCTTCGATTTCACCGGCGGTGAGCGTCACGATCCAGGCCTCGTCCGCCTGACTGTACAAACCGTAAGCCGCGAGCTCGGCATCATCGGCATGGGGGGCGATGACCATCACTCGTTGACGGCGAAAGTCCGGATGTTCAAAAGCCCACAACACAGGCTCACCCTGTAGCCGGCAGAATCGCCCACGCAGCCGCAACTCACCGCGCGACAGCACTTGGGCCTGGCCGCTGAGGTTGAGGTAACGCAGGCCGTCCACTCCCCGTTCGAAGGTCTGCCGGTCAGGGCTGTCGCCCCCCGTCAACTCGACCACTGGATCGAAGAAGCGGCCCAGCCACGTGCTTTTTACCTTGAGCGCCAGCACCAGCGTCGCGTCGTCGACCAGCATGACACCCTCATCCAGGCGCAGGTGCTCCCCGTTCAGGTGAACCTTGGGCTGCGGGGTATAGGGCGTAAAGGTGTACTGATAGTCGTCTTTGGCACTATAGAACAGGTGATCGGCAAACCAGGCTTCGTGCGCCACCCAGCCCAGCAGCGCAAGCACCAGTGGCAACCACCACACCACCAGGATGCCGGACAGGATCAACAGCACCAGCGCGACCAGCAGACCGATGCGTTTATTGCGCCGATGGCGCTTGAGCAATTGCTGTTTGCGGGTCATGGCTTGACTCATACGGTGTAGACCGGCACAGGGTTGCACCAGCGATCCTTGTATTCCCGGTCGGCACGGCCAAAGGAAAAGCGCAGGGGCTTGTCCAGTGCCCTGGCGTGCTCCCAGGCGCTTTGGGTGTTGAGAAAACTCAGTACGCTACCGGGACTGAACTCGCGGGTTTCGGGATCGACACCGCCATTGATGTATTCAACGCTGATCCATTGCGGCGTCTCAACGCGATAAACCAGTTGAATGGCGATGGCGGCATCATTGAGGAAGATCACCGAACCGATCAGAAACTCGCGCAACAACTCGATGACCTCGGCCATGCGCTCGGCACCGGTCGCCGGGAAACCCCAGCGGCGCAGGAACAAATCGCAATAAATCGCGCCCAGCTGCTGGCTGGAAAACTCGGAAACCGCTCGCACGACGCCACCCGCCTCCTCCAGCAACCTGAGTTCGCGACGCTGGTTGTAGCGAAATTTCTTCGACAACTCTTCGGGCGTGCGGGCCATGGCCAGTTGTTCGGCCTGCAGCCTGATACCGGTGAAACGGTTTTCGTTGAGCGCCGACAAGTAGCGACCACGATGGCGCAAAGGTGCCTGGGCATCGGCGGCAGCCGGCAGGATGATTTCGGCATTGCCCAGGTCGAACAAGCCCTTCTTGCCGTGACGCTTGAGCACGTCCTTGGACAAGGCAAGGTCGCGACCCCAGGTCGGAATCGCCGCCTTGATTTCGCCGCCTTGCTCCCACGCCAGGTATCGCACTGGGATGTCGGCGAGCCGCGCCAGGCGCTCGACCACCAGCGGGTGAGTGGCGACGCTGCCGCCATAACGCTGCCAGGCCTCGGCATAAGTCGAGGCATCGGATAGCGACCAGCCGCGTTCGCGCCAGCCTTGAAATCGGTTGAGCATCAGCCCCTCTGTGCCAGTTCGGTAACGTGCGGCAGGTGCCAGAAAGCATCGCGCACCGCGCGGTCGGAGAAGCGTTCACGCAGGCGCTCAAGCATCAACTCGGCGCACTGGCGACGTTGCTGCTCGTCCATTGCGGCCAGATGTTGCAGGCCTTGAGCCAAGTGCTCGGCATCGCCCAGGGGAAACAGGATACCAACGCCTTCGACCACTTCCTTGGCTCCGCCACAGGCCGTTGCGAGCAATGGCACGCCCGCCGCCATGGCTTCGAGCAGCACCATGCCGAATGGTTCATGATCGGAACTGAGGGCAAACACATCGAAAGCGCTGAAATACCGCCGGGCCTCAGGGACCTGACCAAGGAACAGTACCCGGTTGCCAATCCCCAACTCGAGAGCCTGGGCCTTCAGATCCTGTTCCAGACGACCGCTACCCAAAATGACCAGTTGGCTGTTGGCCGGCAACCCGGGGAGCGCCTGGGCAAAACCTTCCAGCAACGTGGCTTGATCCTTGTCCGGGTGCAGACGTCCGACGTTGCCGACGATCCAGGCATCCGCAGACAGGCCAAGGGTCTCGCGCGCCTCGCGAGCCGACACCTGGCTAGCCTGCAAAGCCGGTACATCGATCCGGTTATAGAGTGTCTGGATCCTTGCCGCCGGCCACTTCGGCAGGCATTGGCGCATGTCATCACGCACGGCATCGGACACCCCGAGCAGGCTCAGGCGCTTGCGGAAAATATGCGCGAAGAGCTTGCGTGTGCCGCGCTTGTAATCGTCAAACGCATGGTGCACGCCAATCACCGGCAACGAGGTGCCGAGCAAGGCGATGTAGATCGGCTTGAAGCGATGGGCAATGCAGAAACTGAAATTGCGCGACGCGGCGATCTTGCGCAGATCGCCAATGGCGCCCAGCTTCAGGCCACGAATGGCCTTGGAGCTGTACTCCATGAACAACACTTCATCCGAGGCGCAACCGGCGGCCACCTCGGCGTCGGCGACCCCGGTCAGAAACACCGTGGTCACGCGATAGCCGGTGCCCGCGAACAGGCTGGCGTACTGCCGGGCGCAGTCCAGGAACGGCCCGTCATAGCCGTGACAAAACTGCAGCACATGGCGTTCAGCCGAGCGTGTCATAGGTGTCCGCGCCCTCTTTGACCACCAGGATGTCTTCCATGATCAGATACTGTAGATCCGAACCGAAGAACATGTTCAAGGCGTCCGTCGGCGAGCAGATCATCGGTTCGCCACGACGGTTGAGCGAGGTGTTCAGCGACACGCCGTTGCCCGTCAGGTTTTCCAGCGCCTTCATCATGTCGTAGTAGCGTGGGTTGTATTCGCGCTTGAGCACCTGGGCCCGGGACGTGCCGTCTTCATGAACGACTTCCGGCACACGGGTTTTCCACTCTTCAGCTACTTCGAAGGTGAAGGTCATGAACGGCGCCGGGTGATCGATCTTGATCATCTGTGGTGCGACGGTGTCGAGCATCGACGGGCAGAAAGGCCTCCAGCGCTCGCGGAACTTGATCTGGTGGTTGATGCGATCGGCCACGCCGGCCACGCTTGGGCAACCGATGATCGAACGACCGCCCAGCGCGCGCGGACCGAACTCCATGCGGCCCTGGAACCAGGCCACCGGGTTGCCGTCGACCATGATCTTGGCGATCTGCTCGGGCATGTTGTCGAGCTTGCGCCACGTTGGTTTGTTCTCGTGACGAGCACAGGCCGCGATCACGTCTTCGTTGCTGTACGACGGACCGAGGTAAACGTGTTCCATCTTCTCGACCGGTACGCCGCGGGCATGGGACACATAGGCTGCCGCGCCCACCGCAGTACCGGCGTCGCCGGATGCCGGCTGTACGAACAGCTCCTTGACGTCGTCGCGAGCGATGATTTTCTGGTTGAGCTTGACGTTCAACGCACAGCCACCGGCGTAGGCCAGCTTGCCGGTTTCCTTGAGCACGTCGCCCAGGTAATGGTCGATCATCTGCAAGGCAATTTTTTCAAACAGCGCTTGAATGCTGGCGGCATAGTGAATGTAAGGCTCGTCGGCGATGTCGCCTTCGCGCTTCGGACCCAGCCACTCGATCAGCTTCGGCGAGAAGTAGTAACCCTTGCCCTTCTCTTTATAGCGACGCAGGCCGATCACGTTGGCGTAGTCGGTGTTGATCACCAGCTCGCCGTTTTCGAACGAAGCCAAACGCGAGAAATCGTACTTGCTGGCGTCGCCGTACGGCGCCATGCCCATGACCTTGAACTCGCCGTCGAGCATGTCGAAACCGAGGAACTCGGTGATCGCGCCGTACAGGCCGCCGAGGGAGTCCGGATCGAAGAATTCCTTGATCTTGTGGATCTTGCCGTTCTCGCCATAACCGAAGAAGGTCGTGGCGTACTCGCCCTTGCCGTCGATGCCCAGGATCGCGGTTTTCTCTTTGAAACCGGAGCAGTGATAGGCGCTGGAGGCGTGGGCCAGGTGGTGTTCAACCGGCTCGATCTTGATCTTCTTCGGATCAAAACCCAGTTGCTCCAGGCACCAGACGATCTTGTTGCGATAGCGCTTGTAGCGACGGTTGCCCATCAGGATCGCGTCGAGTGCACGGTCCGGGGCGTACCAGTAACGCTTGGCGTACTGCCAGCGAGCCTTGCCGAAAATGCTGATCGGGGCGAACGGAATCGCCACCACGTCAACGTCGGACGGCTTGATGCCTGCCTGCTCCAGGCAGAACTTCGCCGACTCGTAGGGCATGCGGTTCTTTGCATGTTTATCGCGTACGAAGCGCTCTTCTTCCGCCGCCGCGACCAGCTTGCCGTCGATGTACAGGGCTGCGGAAGGATCATGGCTAAGGGCGCCGGACAGGCCAAGAATCGTCAATGCCACAGGGGTCTAGCCTCTTTAGTCTGCGTGCAGGCGCGATGCGCCTCAAAAATTAATGTGCCCTCGCAACGGGCGAGAGACAGCTAAAGGGCGGGATTATAGCTTAAAAGCAGCTTCAAGCCTCTAGCGGCAAGCTGCAAGCGACCGCGGTGTGGAGCTTGCCGCTGGTTACCCGCCCGCAGGCCGCCAGTAAATGCGGATATTGCCATCCATGCCCTGCCGGTAAATCGTATACGGCAGGACAACAGTATCCAGCACACCGGTTAACACCAGGTCCACCAAAATGACCGGGACGTAGATGCCGGTTGGATCGGGCGGCGCATTCAAGATGCAAAAATCGTAGGCCAGGCCGCTGTAGACCCGAGGAATGGACTGACAATAGGTTTTTTGCCGTCGAAGGCCATGGGCCGCGTCGGCCTCGTCCTGAAAGACCGTCGAGACGGTCCCGCACCCTGTCAAAGCCAGTGAGATGACACCTGATGCAACTACCGTCTTGATCGTCAAAGCCTGCCCTCCGAAAGCGTCAGGCAAACTAGCATCGCGGTCATTCAGGCCACAGTTCATGGCTTCTCAAAATCATGTAGGACCGTTCGCAGGAACTTGTCCGCCTATCTTTTGAAGGGACTCAGGCCGCGCCAGAGATGTCCTTGGGCAATCGCTGATCGATGACCTGATAAAGCGCACTTGTCTCAGGCCAGTTGCGCATGAACCGCGCCCGATCCCGAGCATACGCCGGCGCGAAACTGGCGAGCGAGCCATGCTGGCACATCGAATCCAGATCGATCAGCGCCCAACGATCCTGCTGCCAGAACAGATTGTGGCCCTTGAAGTCGCCGTGGCTGATGCGCTCACGAATCAATTCGGCGAACAGGTGATCCAGCGCCAGTAGCTCCGCCTCAGGAGCATCGCCGCTTTCAATGTACGGCGCAAAACGCTCGATGATGTCCGGCCCCGGCAGATGCTCGGTGATCAGATAGGCACGACCGCGCAACCAGAGAAAACGCTTTTCCAGCACCGCCAGCGGCTTGGGCGTGGCGATGCCGAGGAAGGCCAGGCGATTGCCCTCGCGCCAGGAGTGCCAGGCGCGGCTCGGGCGCCAGAAGCGCTTGAGCCAGTGGGCGAAACCCTTGATGTTGTACCGCTTGATCACCAGCGTACGACCGTCCACCTCGACCTTGCCGACGCTCGCCGCGCCGCCGGTCTTGTACAGATGCCCCTGATCCAGCAAGGCATCAGCCTGGGCCAATACCGGCAGCATTGCCGCCTCTTCCTCGCGACGGATCGCCTGCAAGCCGAACGCACCGCGCCGGACGCTGAACAGCGTGCATTCGCGACCGGTCTTGATCAGGAAGTCCTTCAGGCGCCAGCTACGAACCTTGTCGACCTGCTTTTGCAGCGCCTCCATGGGCAGGGCATGCTCGCCGTTGCTCAGCAGGTAGTACACCAGCAATTCTTCGGTGAACGGCTCCAGCGACTTGGGCAACTGGGCGAAAAACACCCCGAGGTTTTCCAGGACCTTCTGGCGCGAGAGTGGCTGGCCCGCCGTTTCACTGCAGATCCCGGCGCCATCGATCAAATACAGTCGATTGCCCTGGCGCAACAGGTTGTCCAGGTGCAGGTCTTCTTGCCACAAACCTTTTCGATGCATCTGGCCGATCGCACCCAAGGCTTGCGCCAGCACGGCTGACTGCTCGTCGGCCAGCACCGGCAGGCCTTCCACCTGCTGCCAGGCATCTCCCAGGCTCTGGGCACCCTCGAGGAACTCAAACAGCAGCCAGCCACCCTCGCCATCCTTCAGGCCATCAGCCAACAGGAGTGGCGTGGTCAGGCCTTGGGCGCAGAGCAGTCGCACGCCGTCCAACTCGCGCTGGAAATGCCGCGCCGCCTTGTTGCCAACCAGCAACTTGGCCAGCACCGGCCGGCCGCGCCAGACACCGGCACCGACATAACGCTGCCCAGGCAATACCCGCAACAGGGTCAGCAACTGCAACTGCGCCGGCCCGGCAGCATCGGCCAATGAAAGACTGATGGGCAGGCTCGGCTGACGGCCAGCGTTCTTCAGCTCGGACAAACGCATCAGCGCTTCTCCTTATGGCTACGTCGCGCGGTCAGACGCGCCAGCCAGCTATCGATCAGCGTGCTGTCCTGAGATTGATCCAGATAGGCGGCCAGCAAAATGCGCAGCTGTGCCTCGCTCCATTCCGGCGCCCGACGCAACAGCGGCTCCAGATCCTTGACCCGATCCCGCTGGCCGAACAGCAGTGGCCGAGTCTTTTCCAGATCGATCAGTTGCGCCTGGTAGCCGTCACCGGTGGCACACAGGAAAATATGCTTGGGGTAAAAACAGCCATGCACCTGACGCTTGCCGTGCAGGTGCCGCGCCAGTTTTCCGCAGGCTTGAAGTATCGCCACATGTTGTGCCTCGCCGAGGTCCGACCAGCGCTTCAGCAGCGCATCCAGGTCATCCCAGCCGTCCAGGGCGCGCGTGAGGAGAATCGCACGGACTTCGCCGTCGACCTTGCGCTCACCGAAAAACGCCGCTTTCAGCGCTGGAATGCCGAGCTTTTCGTAACGGCTGATGTTACGAAACTCCCGGGCAAAACTCGGCTCGCCAAAGGGCGCGTGCAAGGTGTGCATCTGGTAATTGCTCTGACGCTTGAGGTAGAAACCCTGACCCTCCAGATCCAGTCGAAACACGCTGCTCCAGCCTCCACGCGAGGTGTTGGGTTCGTCCACGGCATCGAGCTGCCGGGCCCAGAGCGCATCGAAAGTACCGAGGCCGTGGCGCTCAAGCAGCGCACGGTCTTCAGCGGCCAGAAAATCAGTCATTCGCGTCCCTCGAAAAATCTCACCACGTGCCGGATGCGCTTTTTATCGGCGGCATTGAGTCGGCTGCACTGGCGGTATTGCAGGTAAAAGCGCAGGCGCTGGGTAGCCGACAGTTGATACTTGGCGACCTTGTCCAGGCAGGCCAAGTCCTTGGTGATTCGGTATTTGAGCCAGAAACCGCTCCAGAAATCACCGTTGGGGCAGTCGATCAGGAACAGGCGGGCCTGATCGTCGACCAGCAGGTTGCGCCACTTCAAATCGTTATGGGTAAAGTGATGTTCGTGCATTGTGCGGGTGTAACTGGCCAATTGTCGGCTGATGTTGTCGACCCAGGCGCGGTCCGCCAGTTTCGCATCGTGCCGCTCGGCCAGTGCCGACAGGTCTTCGGTATGTGGCAGTTCGCGAGTGATCATCGCCCCACGATCGTACGCCGCACCGCGCCGCTCCAGGCCCCAGGCCACTACCTCGGCGGTGGGGATGCCCCACTTGGCGAAACGCTTGAGGTTCTGCCACTCCATTTTCACCCGTGGCTTACCCAGGTAGCGCCGCAAGCCCTTGCCCGCCCCCACGTAGCGCTTGACGTAATAGTTGACGCCATTGCGCTGGACGCGAATGACCTCCGACAACGGATCGCGGGTCAGGCGCTCACCTTGCAGCGCAAACACGGCATCAAGGCTGCCGAAGTCTTCTGCCAGATCGTTGTAAGCAGGCTCAAGCCTCCAGCCTGCCATCAGAGCGCGTCCCCGTATCGCTGTTTACGCTCGTAAAGCTTGTTGGCCTTGCCTTCGAGCCAGCTCAGCAGACCGGCTTCTTCGCTCAAGACCTGGCGCAGCGGCTGCTGGAAATAGCCCTTGAGGAAACGCAGCTTGTCGCGTCGGGTCAGGCCGATATCCAGCGCGGAAAAATACAGCGCCGCCAGATCCTTGTTACGCCAGCGCGCGGTGATCGTCGGACGGGTCTGGGCGCGGTGCAGGTCGATCACCGAGAGTTTGAAATCGTCCGCGGTCACCGGCTTGTCGGTGTGCAGCAGGAAGTGGCAGATGTAACAGTCACGGTGGTTTACCCCGGCACGGTGCATCATGCCGGTCATGCGCGCCACTTCGGCAATCAGCGCACGCTTGAGTTTTGGCTCGGGCGGCTGCTTGATCCAGTTGATGCTGTAATCTTCGAGACTGACAGTCGGGGCCAGCTCTTCGGTGACGATGAACGAATGCTGGTCCGCCGGATTGGTGCCCTTCTCGCCATAAGCGACGGCGGTCATGGTCGGCACGCCGACTTCCTGCAGGCGTTGGATGGCCTTCCACTCCTGGCCAGCCCCCAGGACCGGCAGCTTGGCGGTCAGCAGGTTCTTGAATATTTCGCCCCAGCCGATGCCACGGTGGATTTTCACGAAAAACCCGTTGCCGTTCACTTCGGTACGCAGCGTGCGGCGAGCCTCAAGCTCCCGGTATACCTCGCCCTGCAAGCCCTCGACTTCGGCGAACGGATCGCGTCCGGCCCAGAGGCTCTTGAACGGTTCAGCCAGCATCAACTTCATTTAAGCGTGCTCCGCCAGAATCACATCGGCCGCGTGCTGCGGCATGCTGTAGAGGTCGGCCGTCTCGGCGAAGGCCAAACCGTTGCGGCTCCAGGCCGCCCTTGCTTGAGCGTCGTTCAGCATACCGGTCAGGTACTGGGTCAACTGGACTTGATCGAATGGCTCGTCCAGCACCAGGCCGGCGTCGGCCTCGGCGATGTAATGGGCGTACCCGCATACCGCACTGACGAGCACCGGCAACCCAGCCACCAATGCTTCAAGCAGCACGGTGCCGGTGTTTTCGTTGTAGGCCGGGTGGATCAACAGATCGGCGCCCAACAGGAAACGCGGAATATCGCTGCGACCCTTGAGGAACGTCACGTTGTCGCCGAGCCCCAGCGTGGCGCTCTGCATCTGGAATAACTTGGGGTCGTCCTGGCCAATTACAAACAGCCGGGTGCGCTTCTTCAGATCAGCGGGCAACCCGGCCAGGGCCTTGAGACTGCGATCCACGCCCTTGGTCTTGAACCCGGAGCCGATCTGCACCAGCAGCAAGTCATCGTCCTTCAGATTGAATTCAGCGCGGAACCCGGCACGAATTTCGTCCGCATCCACCGGCCGGCGACGATCCTGGGCAATGCCTGGCGGCAGCAGGTGGAAGCGCTCCAGTGGCGTGCCGTAATGCTTGATGAACAGCGGTTGCTGGACCTCGGAAATCATCAACACTTCAGTCTTGGCGTCCTTGGCGAACACCGCACGCTCGTACTCGGCGAAATGGCGGTAGCGACCCCAGCGTCGGTACAGCGAATTGCGCAGGTTCTGCGCCTTGTCTTCGAAACAGCCGTCAGCGGCGTAGTAGACGTCCAAACCCGGCATCTTGTTGAAGCCGATCAAGCGATCCACCGGACGCTTGGCCAGGTCCGCTTCCATCCACTCACTGAGTTTTTCGTTGCGCCGATGGTTAAAGAATGCCTTGACCGGCGCCACCAGCACCTCGAAACCCGGTGGCACCTCGCCTTCCCAGATAAGCGTGTAGACGCGAATCTGGTGTCCGCGCTTCTGGCACTCCAGGGCGATGCGCATGAAATCTCGCTGCAGGCCACCAAAGGGAAAGTACTTGTACAGGACAAATGCCAATTGCATCAGCGCAGCTCCTCAGCCAGTAACAACGTGCTCAGTCGGCTCGCGACACGCTCGGGATTCAGGCGCGTGAAGCACAATGGCCACTCGCGTTTCAGGTCAAACCGATTGGCATCTTCGGCCGTCGGTTGATAAGTGCATTTCTTTTGCAAACACGGGGCGCAGGGGAAATCGCTGGCCATGTGAATCTGCGACTTGCCGTAGGCCCCGGTCAGGCCCGGATTGGTCGGGCCGAACAGCGACAGCGTTGGCACATCAAGGGCCGCAGCCAGATGACCGAGGCCGGTGTCCACCGCCACGCAGGCTTGCGCGCCAGCCAGCACCTTGCCGACCCCGGCCAGATTCAGCCTGGGCAAAACCTCGACGTGCTTGAAGCCGGCAGCGATACGCTCGGCACGGGCCTTTTCCGCGCCGTTGCCCCAGGGAAGTTTCACGCCCACGCCGAGGTAACCGACCCGTTCGGTCAGCTCGCGCCAGTAGGCCTCAGGCCAGTGCTTGGTGTCCCAGGTGGTGCCATGCAGGAACACCACATAGGGGTTCTTGCGCGGCAATTCCACCAAGCGCTCGACGCTCAGGCCGTAGTCGCCCAGCCCCTTGGGCAAGTCATAACCCAGGGCGATGGCGAACAACTGACGCACCCGCTCTACCGCATGCTGACCGCGGGCAACCGCCAGGCGCCGGTTATAGAAACGCGCGGCGACGGGTTCGCGCGCCGAACCTTTATCGAGGCCGGCCACCGGGGCTTTCACATACCGGGTCAGCAGAGCGCTTTTGAGCAGGCCCTGGGCATCGATGACCAGATCGTATTTCGTGGCGCGAAGGCTCTGCTTGAAGCGCTTCCACTCGCCACTCTTGATGGTCTGCCAGAGGTTTTTGCGCCAGCGACGGATCGCCACCGGAATCACCTTGCCCACCGCCGGGTGCCAGGTCGGAATTTCAGCGAAGCCTTCTTCCACCACCCAGTCGAAGGTGATGCCGGGGATGGCCCGCGAGGCGTCGGTCAGCGCCGGCAGCGCATGAATCACGTCGCCCAGCGATGAAGTCTTGATCAGCAATACCCGCAAACTATTTGACCTCGACCACAGTGCCCTGCAAACGCTGCAAGGCTTCGTTCACCGCCTGCGGCATCAGTTGCCGAAGGCAGTTGTAATGCCCGAAACGGCAGGTGCGGTCGAAGCATGGGCTGCATTCGATGCCCAGGCGCACGATCTCGACGTGTTCGGCCAAGGGTGGCGTGAACCCCGGTGACGTCGAGCCATAGACTGCCACCAGCGGGCGGTTCAGCGCGGCGGCGACGTGCATCAGGCCAGAGTCGTTGGACACCACCGAATCGGCGCAGGACAGTAAATCGATAGCCTCGGCCAACGACGTGCCGCCACTGAGGTTCACCGACTCTTCACGCAGGCCGGGAATCAACCGCGAACGGATGTCTTCACCCACGGCGTGATCGTTTTTCGAACCGAACAGCCAGACTTGCCAGCCCTCGCGAATCTTCGCTTCGGCCACCTTGGCGTAATGCTCGGACGGCCAACGCTTGGACTCGCCGAACTCGGCACCGGGGCACAGCGCCAACACCGGGCGGTCGAGGGCCAGGCCAAACTTGGCCAATGCCGCCTCGCGAGTCACCGGGTCGATCCGCAGGCTTGGGCGCGGGTAAGGCTTGGGCAGTTCAAGGCCTGGCTCGTAGGCCAGGGCCATGAAGCGTTCGATCATCAACGGGTAACGTTCTTTATCCAGCGTGCGTACGTCGTTGAGCAGGCCGTAGCGGAACTCACCACGCCAGCCGGTGCGCTTGGGGATGCCGGCAAAGAACGGGACCAGTGCCGACTTCAGGGAATTGGGCAACAGGATCGCCTGGTCGTACTGGCCGGCCAGGGATTTGCCGATGCGCCGACGCGTCGCCAGTTCCAGTGCGCCGTGGCCGAGCGGGAAGCTCAAGGCCTGGCGAACTTCGGGCATGCGCTCAAGAATCGGCCGGCTCCACTCGGGGGCCAGCACGTCGATTTCGCATTGCGGGTGGCGTTGCTTGAGACACTGAAACAGTGTCTGCGCCATCACCATGTCACCGACCCAACTGGGCCCAACGATCAGAATTTTCATGTGGTTTCCATAAACGAACCGGGGAGGCCTACGCCTCCCCGCCTCGAGAATTCTACAAAACACTGCAAATCTACTGTGGGAGCGAGCCTGCTCGCGAAGACGGAGTGACAGTCAGCATACATGTTGCTTATGACGACCTCTTCGCGAGCAGGCTCGCTCCCACATTTGAATCTTGTCGCTTCTGCTATCGCGATATCAGCTTAGCCCCAGTTCATGCCAGATCCGCATGACCTGTCGCCGTTCGTCCGCGAACTGGTCGCCCGGTATCACCCCGGCATTCTTCTGCAAGGCCTGCCGGTGGGCGGCGGAGCGGTAAGCTTTATAAGCTTCACGCAACAGAGTGGCGTCCTCGACAGGCATCAGCCCGGCCTTCTCCAATTCTTCCAGAATACGGATGTTGTCTGTCCAGCGCAGCAATGGCGGGTACGTTTCGGACCACGCCAGGGCCGCGTATTGCACCATAAATTCAATATCGACGATACCTCCGGCGTCCTGCTTGAGGTCGAAGGGCACTGTGGCTTCGAAGGCATTTGCCCCGGTGCCGGCCGCGGTACTCTTGCTGCCCAGGTTATCGCGCATCTTGGCGCGCATCTCGCTGACCTCCTGGCGCAGGGTCGGCAAGTCGCGTGCCTTGCCCAGGATCGCTGCGCGAACCTGCTCGAATGCCCGGCCGACGTCGTCGCTACCCACCAATACCCGCGCCCTGACCAACGCCTGATGCTCCCAGGTCCAGGCTTCATTTTCCTGGTAGCGCGCAAATGCCCCCAGCGAACTCACCAGCAGCCCGGATGCACCGGACGGACGCAGGCGCATGTCGACTTCATAGAGCTGACCGGAGTTGGTCTGCGCTGTCAGCAAGTGAATGATCCGCTGTCCCAGCCGGGTGAAAAACTGCGCGCCATCGATCGACTTCGGCCCGTCGGTCTCTGCCTGTGGATCGCCATCATGGATGAACACCAGGTCCAGATCCGAACCATGCCCCAATTCCAGGCCGCCGACTTTCCCATAACCGACAATGATGAAGCCGGGATCGCACAAGGTGCCATCGGTGCGCAGCGGCGTGCCGTACTTGGCGACCGTTTGCCGCCAGGCCAGGGCCAGTACTTGTTCCAGAATCGCTTCGGCGAGCCAGGTCAGGTAATCGCTGACTTTCATCAAGGGCAGGCTGCCGGCGATTTCCGAAGCGGCGACCCGCAAGCGGTGCGCCAGCTTGAAATGGCGCAAGGCTTCCATCTGCTGCTCGAGGTCGTCCTCGGGAATCCGGGTCAGGCGTTCGCGCAACTCAGCGGCCAACTCCGGCGCCAACGGCGGCTTGAACAGCCGGCCTTCGTTGAGCAACTCATCGAGCAACAGCGGAAAGCGGGTGATCTGTTCGGCGATCCACGGGCTCGCTGCACACAAGGTCAGCAAGCGGCGCAGGGCACCGGGATTTTCGGTCAGCAAGACGAGATAAGCAGAACGGCGGGCCACGGCTTCCACCAGTGGCAACACCCGTTCCAGCACCAGATCCGGATTGGCGTGCTCGACAGCCTGGGCCAGCAAGCGCGGAATAAAGGCGTCGAGACGTTCACGCCCCAGCCGCTGCATGGCGCGCAATTGCGGGCTGCCGCGTAAACTGGCCAAAGCTTTAAGTGCCTTGGGGGCATCGGCGAAACCGCCCTCCTGCAACTGTCGGCAGGCGGCTTCTTCATCCTGAGCCTCCTCCCACAGCGGCAGCCACTCACCCCCGACCACCACTTCGTTTTCGGCGCCCTGCTCCTCGTCAGGGTCGGCGATCACCTGAGCAAAGTGCCAGGCCACGCGGCCGCGCCAGTACATCAGGCGCTCATGAAACGCCGGCCAATCGGCAAAGCCCAGCATGAAGGCAATGCGCGCCTGATCCTGGGCGCCGTCCGGCAGCATCTGGGTCTGGCGATCGGCAATCGCCTGGATCGCATGCTCGGTGTAACGCAGGAACTCGTAACCTTCACGCAGCTCACTGATCACCGCCGGCGGGAGGTAGCCCTGACCTTCCAGCGTACTCAGTACTTTTAATAGAGGACGTTGTTGCAGGCTCAGGTCGCGACCGCCGTGAATCAACTGGAAGGCCTGGGCAATGAACTCCACCTCACGGATGCCGCCGGAGCCGAGCTTGATGTTGTCGGCCATGCCCTTGCGCCGCACTTCCTGCTGGATCAACTGCTTCATCGTGCGCAACGCTTCGATCGCCGAGAAGTCCAGGTAGCGCCGATATACGAACGGTCGCAGCATCTCTTGCAATTGCGCACCGGCCACTTGATCCCCGGCCACTACCCGCGACTTGATCATCGCGTAGCGTTCCCAGTCGCGGCCCTGGTCCTGGTAGTACTGCTCCAGCGCGTTGAAGCTCAACACCAGGGCACCCGACGAACCGTAGGGCCGCAAGCGCATGTCGACACGGAACACAAAACCGTCGACGGTCATCGGGTCCAGCGCCTTGATCAAGCGCTGGCCAAGACGGATGAAGAATTCCTGGTTGTCCAGCGGGCGCTTGACCCCGACCGTTTCGCCGCCTTCGGGATAGGCAAAGATCAGGTCGATGTCCGAGGACAGATTGAGTTCGACCGCACCCAGCTTGCCCATGCCGAGGACGACCATCTGCTGCGGCTCGCCGCTGCGCCGGCCGGTGGGCACGCCGAACTGCTGGCAATGCCGTGCGTACAACCATTGATAGGCCTGGTCGATGCTGGCATCGGCCATGTCCGAAAGGTCGCGGCACGTCTGGACCAGATCGGCCTGGCGGGTCAGGTCGCGCCAGACGATCCGCACCTGGTGGCGCGCCCGTTGGCGGCGCAATGCCCGGCTGAGCTGTTCATCGGTCTCGGCGGCATTTACGGCTGCAGCGATCTGCGCGCATAACTCGCCGGGGGCATAGCCACGGTCCAGTTCGCCGGAGCGCACCAGCTCCAGCAGCATCAGCGGATCGCGCACCGATTGCTCGGTGACAAAGTCGCTGGCGGCAGTTACTCGGGAAAATTGCGCCCAGCGCTCGGGCGTCCATGCGGACAGGCCATGGTCGTCATCCAATGACTCGACAGCAGCATGGAACGACTGCTCGGCGCGGGTGACAAACGGCAAGAGAATGGCGGGCAGGTCGACAAGCGGGGGCAGGCTCATGGTCTATCCTTGATCGGCGTGTAACAGGCTGCATGTAGTGAATCTCGTAACCCCACTACCTGAAGGAGTGTCGAACAAAAGTTAGAAATAGCTGAAAATTCTTTATTATTGGCAGCCAACATCAAGGTTTCACCTTTTTCGGTTGGCAAAAGACCAACCTTAACGATTATTCTCACAACGCAGCCGGGGGCCACAAGCCGCTCATCTGTAGTTTTACTACTCGTATATACATTAGCAAGGCTGAAATGCCGGATGATTTGTAGTAAAACTACACACCGCCGGAACAACCTATCGGCAATCCAAGAATTCATAACGTCTGCCCACAAGGCCAGTCGCTAACTCAGGCAACCGATTCTGGTAGCCTTTCCGCCCTGGAGCAAGCCATGCAAGACCTCGATCCCGTCGAAACCCAGGAATGGCTGGACGCCCTGGAATCGGTTCTCGACAAAGAAGGCGAAGACCGTGCTCACTATTTGATGACCCGTATGGGTGAACTCGCAACCCGCAGCGGTTCGCAGTTGCCTTACGCCATCACCACGCCTTACCGCAACACCATCCCGGTAACCCACGAAGCACGCATGCCTGGCGACCTGTTCATGGAACGCCGCATTCGCTCGCTGGTACGCTGGAACGCGATGGCCATGGTAATGCGTACGAACCTGAAAGATTCTGACCTCGGCGGTCACATCTCCAGCTTCGCTTCCAGCGCGACCCTGTATGACATCGGCTTCAACTACTTCTTCCAGGCCCCGACCGACGAACACGGCGGCGACCTGATCTACTTCCAGGGCCACACTTCGCCAGGCGTCTACGCCCGCGCGTTCATGGAAGGCCGCATCACTGAAGACCAGATGAACAACTTCCGCCAGGAAGTCGACGGCCAGGGCCTGTCGTCCTATCCACACCCTTGGCTGATGCCTGACTTCTGGCAGTTCCCGACCGTATCCATGGGTCTGGGCCCGATCCAGGCGATCTACCAGGCGCGTTTCATGAAGTACCTGGAAGCCCGTGGCTTCATTCCTGCCGGCAAGCAAAAAGTCTGGTGCTTCCTGGGCGACGGCGAGTGCGACGAGCCGGAATCCCTGGGCGCGATCTCCCTGGCTGGCCGCGAGAAGCTGGACAACCTGATCTTCGTCATCAACTGCAACCTGCAGCGCCTCGACGGCCCGGTTCGCGGCAACGGCAAGATCATCCAGGAACTCGAAGGCGTGTTCCGCGGTGCCCAGTGGAACGTGACCAAAGTCATCTGGGGCCGTTTCTGGGACCCACTGCTGGCCAAGGACGTCGACGGAATCCTGCAACGTCGCATGGACGAAGTCATCGACGGCGAGTACCAGAACTACAAGGCCAAAGACGGCGCGTTCGTACGTGAACACTTCTTCAACTCGCCAGAACTCAAGGCGATGGTTGCAGACTTGTCGGACGACGAGATCTGGAAACTCAACCGTGGCGGCCACGACCCGTACAAGGTCTACGCGGCATACCACGAAGCGGTCAACCACAAAGAACAACCGACCGTCATCCTGGCCAAGACCATCAAGGGTTATGGCACCGGTGCCGGCGAAGCGAAAAACACCGCGCACAACACCAAGAAAGTCGATGTCGACAGCCTGAAGTTGTTCCGCGATCGCTTCGACATCCCGGTCAAGGACGAAGAACTGGAGAACCTGCCGTTCTTCAAGCCTGAGCCAAACAGCGCCGAAGCCCGCTACCTGAGCGAGCGTCGTACCGCACTGGGCGGCTTCGTGCCACAGCGTCGCGCGCAGAGCTTCGCCGTACCGACTCCACCACTCGATACCCTCAAGGCTATCCTGGACGGCTCGGGCGACCGTGAAATCTCCACCACCATGGCCTTCGTGCGCATCCTCGCGCAACTGGTCAAGGACAAGGAAATCGGCCCACGCATCGTGCCGATCATTCCGGACGAAGCCCGTACCTTCGGTATGGAAGGCATGTTCCGTCAGTTGGGCATCTACTCGTCCGTCGGCCAGCTCTACGAGCCAGTCGATAAAGACCAGGTGATGTTCTACAAGGAAGACAAGAAGGGCCAGATCCTCGAGGAAGGCATCAACGAAGCGGGCGCCATGAGCTCCTTCATCGCTGCCGGTACTTCGTACTCCAGCCACAACCAGCCGATGCTGCCGTTCTACATCTTCTACTCGATGTTCGGCTTCCAGCGTATTGGCGACCTCGCGTGGGCCGCTGGCGACAGCCGTACCCGTGGCTTCCTGATCGGCGGTACCGCCGGCCGTACCACCTTGAACGGTGAAGGCCTGCAACACGAAGACGGTCACAGCCACCTGCTGGCTGCCACCATCCCGAACTGCCGCACCTACGATCCAACCTACGGCTATGAGCTGGCGGTGATCATCCAGGACGGCATGAAGAAGATGACCGAAGAGCAACAGGACGTCTTCTACTACATCACCGTGATGAACGAGTCGTACCAGCAGCCAGCCATGCCGGCCGGTGCCGAAGAAGGCATCAAGCGGGGCATGTACCTGCTCGAGGAAGACAACCGCGAAGCGGCACACCACGTTCAGCTGATGGGCTCCGGCACCATCCTGCGTGAAGTGCGCGAAGCGGCGAAGATCCTGCGTGAAGAGTTCAACGTCGGTGCCGACGTGTGGAGCGTTACCAGCTTCAACGAACTGCGTCGCGACGGCCTGGCCGTTGAGCGCACCAACCGTCTGCACCCTGGCCAGAAGCCTAAGCTGAGCTATGTGGAAGAGTGCCTGAATGGCCGTAAAGGTCCGGTCATCGCCTCTACCGACTACATGAAACTGTTCGCCGAGCAGATCCGTCAGTGGGTACCGTCCAAGGAATTCAAAGTCCTGGGCACCGACGGTTTTGGCCGCAGCGACAGCCGCAAGAAACTGCGTCATTTCTTCGAAGTCGACCGTCATTTCGTGGTGTTGGCAGCCCTGGAAGCACTGGCTGACCGTGGTGACATCGAACCTAAGGTGGTGGCTGAAGCCATTGCCAAGTTCGGTATCAACCCGGAAAAACTCAACCCACTGGACTGCTGAGGAGAGATTCTGTGAGCGAACTCATTCGCGTACCTGACATCGGCAGCGGTGAAGGTGAAGTAATTGAACTGTTTGTGAAGGTCGGCGACCGCATCGAAGCCGACCAGAGCATCCTGACACTTGAGTCGGACAAGGCGAGCATGGAAGTGCCTGCGCCGAAGGCCGGTATCATCAAGAGCCTGAAAGTGAAGCTGGGCGATCGTCTGAAAGAAGGCGACGAACTGCTGGAACTGGAAGTCGAAGGCGCCGCTGCTGCGGCTCCAGCGGCTGCCGCTGCGCCTGCTGCAAAAGCTGCGGCTGCACCTGCTCCTGCCGCAGCTCCAGCGCCGGCCGCGCCCGCTGCTGCACCGGCTGCCGCTTCGGTACAGCAAGTGCACGTGCCGGACATCGGTTCGTCGGGCAAGGCCCAGATCATCGAGATCCAGGTCAAGGTCGGCGACACCGTCGAGGCTGATCAGTCGCTGATCACCCTGGAATCCGACAAGGCGAGCATGGAAATCCCGTCGCCTGCCGCTGGCGTGGTCAAGGCCATCAGCGTCAAGCTCAATGACGAAGTTGGCACCGGCGACCTGATCCTAGACCTGGAAGTGGCCGGTGCTGCTGCACCTGCCGCCGCTCCTGCCCAGGCTGCAGCGCCTGCACCTGCCGCTGCGCCTGCTCCGGCAGCTGCCCCTGCTGCTCCCATTGCAGACAGCGTTCAGGACATCCACGTTCCGGACATCGGTTCGGCGGGCAAGGCCAAGATCATCGAAGTGCTGGTCAAGGCCGGTGACTCGGTTGAAGCCGATCAGTCGCTGATCACCCTGGAATCCGACAAGGCGAGCATGGAAATTCCATCGCCTGCCGCTGGTGTGGTGGAAAGCGTTTCCATCAAGCTGGACGACGAAGTCGGTACCGGCGACCTGATCCTCAAGCTGAAAGTCAAAGGTGCAGCGCCTGCCGCTGCCCCGGCACCTGCTGGCGCTGCTGCGAGCGCTCCTGCGCCAGCCGCTGCTCCTGCTCCTGCTCCTGCTGCCGCCGCACCTGCTGCGGCCGCTCCGGTTGCTGCTCCAGCCAAGCCTGGCGCCAAGGTTCACGCAGGCCCGGCCGTACGCCAACTGGCTCGTGAATTCGGTGTCGAGCTGAGCGCTGTCGGCGCCAGCGGTCCGCACGGTCGCATCCTGAAAGAAGACGTGCAGGTTTACGTCAAGGCCATGATGCAGAAGGCCAAGGAAGCACCGGCCGCCGCTGCTGGCGCAACCGGCGGCGCGGGTATCCCGCCGATTCCGGTCGTGGACTTCAGCCGCTTCGGTGAAATCGAAGAAGTGCCGATGACCCGCCTGATGCAGATCGGTGCGTCGAGCCTGCACCGCAGCTGGCTGAACATCCCGCATGTGACTCAGTTCGATTCGGCTGATATCACCGAGCTGGAAGCGTTCCGTATCGCTCAGAAAGCCGCTGCAGAGAAGGCCGGCGTGAAGCTGACCATCCTGCCGCTGCTGCTCAAGTCCTGCGCGCACCTGCTCAAGGAGCTGCCGGACTTCAACAGTTCGCTGGCACCAAGCGGCAAAGCGATCATCCGCAAGAAATACGTGAACATCGGCTTCGCCGTCGACACCCCTGAAGGCCTGCTCGTACCGGTCATCAAGAACGTTGACCAGAAGAGTCTGTTGCAACTGGCAGCCGAAGCCGCTGCGCTGGCCGCCAAGGCCCGCGACAAGAAGCTCACCGCTGACGACATGCAAGGCGCCTGCTTCACCATTTCCAGCCTCGGCCACATTGGCGGCACCGGCTTCACGCCGATCGTCAACGCGCCGGAAGTGGCGATCCTCGGTGTTTCCAAGGCAACCATCCAGCCAGTCTGGGACGGCAAGGCCTTCCAGCCGAAACTGATGCTGCCGCTGTCGTTGTCCTACGATCACCGTGTGATCAACGGCGCCGCTGCTGCTCGCTTCACCAAGCGACTGAGCGACCTGCTGGCGGACATCCGCACCATCCTGCTGTAACACCGGCGGGCCCTCCTTCAGGGGAGGGCCTGTCGCGTTTCACGTTTTCCGAGCGCCACGCTCGTACCTCAACCCCGCCAATTTGGCGGGGCTTTTTTTTGCCCACTGTAATTACCTCGACAGATCCCTTCCTACATTTGTGGCTGATATCCCCCACAAATCGAATCCATTTGCGCCCGGTTTTTTTCAAGGCCAAATAACTAGCCTTGCCTGCAAGGCCATTTAAAGCCGATTGATTAAAAATCGAATGGATTCGAATATGTTCAAACCAACTGTCGGGCCGATCATCGGCCACACCACCACGAACCATGCACGTATATTCTTGCGTGGAGAATCAAGTAAAGACGCCCATGCATTCGCCGGCATTCGCTATCGGCGACTCGATGACGAGCATTGGTCAAACGAAATTTTCGCTGAACTCGAGAAAGCCCGGGACATGTCCGCGGTCCTGGCTCTCAGCGACCTGGCTGCCGACACCGTGTATGAATATCAGGCTGGATGGTTCAGCGCGATGCATCCTGTGTGCGCTGCCGAGGCAATGCAGGAACTGAGCTTGCAATGGCCAGGGCAGATTCATCGCCTGCGTACCCGCTCGAACCAGACCGGAAAATCCAGGGCCTATGTCGTGGGCTCTTGTCGCTATCTACGCCTCACCGCAGGCATTGCCGCCGAACCGCACCTGGGTGACAGGATGTTCGCAACAATATCAAGACTGGCCGGGCAGGCCGAACCGCCGATCAGCGCCATGCTGATGGCCGGCGACCAGATCTATGTCGATGACTTGAACCTCATTGCTCCGGACCGCGAGCTCAAGGATATTCTTCTCAAGTATCGCGTGGCCTTTTCCCAGCCAAACATTGCAAAGTTAATGTCGACCCTGCCGACTTACATGATCCTGGATGATCATGAGATCGAAGACAATTGGCCGGCCAACAGAAACAAGTCCGATGACTTTCTGTATGCCAATGCGATAAACGCCTATGAGATCTACCAGGCCAGCCATGGCCCGGCACACGAACTCTGCGCCGATGGCCAAGTCGACAAGACGCTGGACAAATACTGGTACCTGTTTGCCGATGGCGATATCGAGTGGTTTGTCACCGACAGCCGAACCCGGCGCAATCTTGCAGCCAGCGACCGACGCATCCTCGATATCGAGCAGGAGCAGGCCTTGTGCACCTGGCTGGTCAACAGCTCGGCCCGGGTCAAATTCGTGGTCACCAGCGTCATGTTCTATCCCGACAGCAAGCGCCAGGGTGATGACGCCTGGAAAGGCTTTCCCGAACAGCGGCTGCGGCTGCTGGAAACGATTCGCACACACGCGATCAAGAATGTCTTCATCGTATCAGGCGACGTCCATGGCTCACTGATCAGCCGCCTGACCCACAGCGAGGACCCGGGCTTTGAAGTTCACACCATCGTCTCCTCGCCCCTGTGCAACAGCAAACTGCTGCCCTATGCGAAGGCGTCTACCTTCCTGCTTGACCAGCCGCTCGCGCGAACCGCTCAAGGCAATTATCGGCACGAATTGAAGGGCAAGGTCATCAGCCAGGATAACTTCGCGCACCTGATCGTCGACGCGGAACGGGTTCAGGTGCGATATCACGACCGGGATGGCGGCCTTTTGCAATCGATCGCTATTTCGCTGCATTAAAAAGCAAAGATCGCAGCCTGCGGCAGTTCCTACAGGCTGCGATCTTTTGGGCTCAATACAATCTTTCAGTCACGCGCTGGAGAAATCTTCGCCTCTGCCGACATATTCTTATAGCACTTGGCCTTCATCTCTCTTGTCAGTCAGTGTCGCAATGATGCAACCTTGCCGCAGGCAACAGTAAAGAGGGCGAGAGCCCGGCGCGATCAGCACATTCGAAGCGAGTCCCCTCCATGAAAAGCCAACCCGATGCCGCCAGCCGTATGGTGGCCGAGGTAGTGACGCAGTTGCCTGTGCCCTCGCGGCTCGGCATGCTGCGTTTCGAACGGCTGAATGAACCCAGTTGGGCACTGCTGTTTCTCGATCCCAATTGCGAACGTCAGTTTGGCCTGCCGGCCGTGGAACTGTGCGCCCTGGTCGGTTCGCCCTACGCCAGCCTGATGGAGGCGCAAGCACGCTATCAGCTGCATGACGCGATCCAGGCGCAGTTGAGCGAGAGCACCCACTATCTGATCCGCTATACCCTGCACACCGCCTCGGGCGCGCTGAACCTGCTGGAGCTGGGCGAAGCCTACAAACAACACAATCGACACCTGCTGCGCGGCTACCTGCTGGTCATCGACGGCCTGTTCGAGGATGACCCACTGCTGCCAGCGCTGGATCTCGAAACCCAGAACTCGCGCCTGCAAATCGCCCTGGAGCTCAATCAGCGCGCCCAGCAGGAACAACTGCAGCATCTGGACCGGGTGCGCGCCCAGCAGGACCTGATCCTGCTGCTGACTCGCCAACGCTACAGCAGCAACAACTCCCTGCAGGAAGCCGCCAAACTGATCACGCGCAGCGCCTGCGAGATCTACCAGATCGACTGCGCCAGCCTGTGGCACCTGGAAGGCTCGATGCTGGCGCCCATCTCGGCCTATCACCGTTCGACCCAGGAATACCTGCTGCCGGCACCCATCGACGTCAGCGTGTTCCCCGATTACCTCGACGCCCTGCATACCGGTCGCGCCATCGACGCCCACAACGCCATGCGCGACCCGCGCACCCGGGAAATCGCCGAAAGCCTGCGCTCGCGTGATGTCAACGCGATGCTCGATGCCAGCATTCGAGTCGACGGCCAGGTGGTCGGCGTGTTGTGCCTGGAACAAACAGGCGTGACCCGCGCCTGGCAGCAGGACGAAATCGCCTTCGCCGGCGAGCTGGCGGATCAGTTCGCCCAGGTCATCAGCAATCACAATCGACGCACCGCCACCAGCGCCCTGCATCTGTTCCAGCGTGCGGTCGAGCAAAGCGCCAACGCCTTTTTGCTGGTCAATTGCGATGGCATCGTCGAGTACGTCAACCCGAGTTTCACGGCAATCACCCAGTACACCACCGAAGAAGTCCACGGCCAGCGCCTGGCGCAACTGCCGGCACTGGAGAACCTCAGTGAACTGCTGTTCGACGCGCCCTCGGCGCTGGCCAAGAGCAACAGTTGGCAGGGGGAGTTCAAGAGTCGACGCAAAAACCTCGAACCCTACTGGGGGCAACTGTCGATATCCAAGGTCTATGGCGACAACCGCGAGTTGACCCATTACATCGGTATCTACGAAGACATCACACAGACCAAGCTCGCCCAGCAACGCATCGAGCGCCTGGCCTACACCGATAACCTGACCAACCTCGGCAACCGCCCGGCTTTCATCCGCAACCTCGATGAACGCTTCGCCCGCGACAGTGACGCACCTATCAGCCTGCTACTGGTGGACATCGACAACTTCAAGCGGATCAACGACAGCCTCGGCCACCAGACCGGCGACAAGCTGCTGATCAGCCTGGCCCGGCGCCTGCGCAACAGCCTCAACCCGGGCGGCAGCCTGGCGCGGTTTGCCAGCAACGAGTTCGCGGTCTTGCTCGACAACACTGGCCTTGAACTCGGGCAGCAGGTCGCCAACCAGTTGCTCACGACCCTCGACAAACCGATGTTCGTCGACAACCAATTGATCAGCGTGACCGGCTCTGTTGGCCTGGCTTGCGCGCCCCTGCATGGGCGAGACCCGCAGACCCTGATGCGTAACGCCGGCCTGGCTCTGCACAAGGCCAAGGCCAACGGCAAACATCAGGTGCAGGTTTTCACCGAAGCCCTGAACGCCGAAGCCAGCTACAAGTTGTTCGTCGAAAACAACCTGCGCCGCGCCCTGACCCAGAACGAACTGGACGTGTTCTACCAACCCAAGCTCTGCCTGCGCAGCGGACGCCTGCTGGGAATGGAGGCGCTGTTGCGCTGGAACCACCCGGAAAAGGGCATGATCCGCCCGGACCAGTTCATCAGTGTTGCCGAAGAAACCGGCCTGATCATTCCGATCGGCAAATGGATCGCCCGCCAGGCCTGCCGCATGAGCAAGGCGCTGACCGCCGCCGGCCTGGGCAACCTGCAGGTGGCAATCAACCTGTCGCCCAAGCAGTTCTCCGACCCGGACCTGGTGGCGTCCATCGCCAACATCCTCAAGGAGGAAGCACTGCCCTCGCGCCTGCTGGAACTGGAACTGACCGAAGGCTTGTTGCTGGAAGCCACCGATGACACTCGCCTGCAGCTCGACCAGCTCAAGCGCCTGGGGCTGACCCTGGCGATGGACGATTTCGGCACCGGTTACTCGTCGCTCAGTTACTTGAAAAAATTCCCCATCGACATCATCAAGATCGATCGAAGCTTCATTCACGAAATCCCGGATAACCAGGACGACATGGAAATCACCTCTGCCGTGATTGCCATGGCTCACAACCTGAAACTCAAGGTCGTGGCCGAAGGCATCGAGACCGCCGAGCAGTTGGCCTTCCTGCGTCGCCACCGTTGCGACGTCGGCCAGGGCTACCTGTTCGACCAACCGATCCCGGGCCTCGACCTGATCGACAAGCTCAAACGCTATCCGCGCGGCCCGATTGCCTGACATCGCGTCAACTCTCGGGCAAACTGCATTTCTGATTATTCCAACGACTGAGAGGACTGAAGATGGTTCTGCGCTCGGAAATTCTGGTGAACAAAAACGTGCTCCCAACAAAAGAACAAGCTCTGCCTGGCCGCGAAACCCCCATGACCGTGCCGGAAAAACACTTCGTCCACGACGCCCCGCTACTGGGCCCATTCGCGATGGATGTGGATTTTGCGATCTTCGGCCTTGGCTGCTTCTGGGGCGCGGAGCGCAAGTTCTGGCAGCGGGAAGGCGTGGTCAGCACGGCCGTAGGTTACGCTGGCGGCTTCACCCCGAACCCGACTTACGAAGAAGTCTGCTCCGGCTTGACCGGCCATAGCGAAGTCGTGCTGGTGGTCTACGAGCCGGCAAAGGTCAGCTACGAAGCACTGCTGAAGATGTTCTGGGAACTGCACAACCCGACCCAAGGCATGCGCCAGGGCAACGACCTCGGCACCCAGTATCGTTCGGTGATCTACGCTACCAACCCGGCCCAACTGGAAGCCGCGAAAAAAAGCGCACAAGTGTTCCAGGTCGAACTGACCAAGGCCGGCAAGGGCATCATCACCACCGAAATCGACGAAGCGCCGACGTTCTACTTCGCCGAGGCGTACCACCAGCAGTACCTGGCCAAGAACCCGGAAGGCTATTGCGGCATTGGCGGCACCGGCGTGACCTGCCCGATCTGACCACTGCCCGAGCGCTCTCACGCTAATCGTTCCCACGCTCTGCGTGGGAATGGCTCAACGGACGCTCCGCGTTCGGCTTTTGATTTGGGACGCGGAGCGTCCCGGGCTGCATTCCCACGCAGAGCGTGGGAACGATCAACGCCTCATTCGGCGATCAACCAATCCATTCGCCACCCACCCTGGGTCTGCCCGAGCTTCTCGGACAACCACGGCAGCAACTCGCGCAAATCTTCCTCCAGCCCCCACGGCGGATTGGCAATGGCCAGGCCGGAGCCGTTCAGGCTGTCAGGCGTATCCAGCGGATGCACCAGCAGCTCCACCCGCAACAACTTCGGCGCACCGGTACCGGCCAGGTCCTGATAGAACCGCCGCAGCGCGCGCTGATCCTTCACCGGATACCAGATCGCCGCCACAGTCTGGCGCATCCGCCCGACCGCCTCTTTCAAGGCCGCGGCGCAGCGCTGCATCTCGTCGAGTTTTTCGAACGGCGGATCAATCAACATCACCGCCCGCTTCTCCGGCACCGGCAACAACGCCCGCGGCACATGCCAGCCTTCGCCGAGATGCACCTTGACCCGACGATCACCGGCCATGTTGTCCTTGAGCAGCACGCCATCTTCCGGGTGCTTCTCGTTGAGCAACACCCGGTCCTGCGGGCGCGTCAGGCGCCGCGCCAACTCCGGTGAGCCCGGGTAAAAACGCAACTGGCCGTCCGGGTTCATCTCATGCAACACCTGCATGTAATCGGCAGTCAGGATCGGCAGATCCGGCTGATCCCACAAACGCGCGATGCCTTCCAGATACTCACCGGTCCGGCTGGCCTGATCGCCCTGGAGGTCGTACAGGCCAATGCCGGCGTGCGTATCGAGATAGGCAAACGGCTGCTCCTTGCGCGACATCAGGGCGATGAGGCGGGTCAAGGTCAGGTGTTTGAACACATCGGCGTGATTGCCGGCATGGAAGGCGTGGCGATAATTCATGGTTGCTCCTGCGAAGGCCGGCAAGTTTACCTTTTACTGGGCGGCAAGTCAGGGGCTCGCGGCCGAGCGGCCAACTTACATCGCGGAGCGGAATGATGAATGGGCACGCCAAACAAGTTGGATGCCCATATTTATGGAGTAGTTACCTGTATATCCCCGACATCACTATAAGGCCAAGTAGCACCATCCCTGCTACCACCCCTAGAAGAGTCCATTGCAGCACTACAAGCTTTCGCCTGAGGTCATGGGGGAAATTGTCGATATCCTCAGCAGTGACAAGGCCGCGCTTCAGAAAAAAGCGGGGAAACGTAACGACACTGGATATTGAGTAAACCATCCGAGTCTTACCCCTCAATCCTTTGTCTATGCGCACTGCAACAGTTATAAGTGGAGAACTGTTTTGGAAATGCTCAGACATGACGTCTCCCTTGGTGTAGCCCAGGTGCAATGCAACCCCAAAAACAACAAGTGCCCCACCGAAAACTACTAGCCCTGATGCCAGAAATAGTGCGTCTGCAACGCTAACGCTCATTGAGTGGCCTCGAAAATACGCTCGCCCATTACTTCACCAACAGCGCCCCCAATAGCGCTGGAAGAAAAGGAGCCTACCCCCACCACAACAATACTACAGACCAGTAATCCCACACCGCCTGATGGTATACCCAGCCCAACACAAAGTCCGCCGACTGCGGAGGTTGATAGAGCTGCACCTGCGATTGCGCCACCTACAACTCCTCCGGTAAAACTCCCTGCTTCAGTAAACTTAACCCGCTCGCAAGCCTCGGTATTTCCAGCCGTACACACATCCTGCACCTTCATGGCAGATGCTCCACCGCCGACTGCAGTCCCTACCCAACCGCCGTATTTGACGTACTTAGAAGCCTTCGCCACACCTTGAAGATGGCTCGCATGACCCGGTATTTGCCCCCCGGGACTGGCATTGGTCCAGTGGTGGACCATGCTTTGACTGGAAATCCCCAACATTTTTTTCAAATTGATATGGTCAGGGAATCCAATGCCCTTGCGGGTCAGCGTCGTCATATGGCTGTTCAGTTGCGCGAGCAGACGCTGGCGCTCTACAAAGAACGCTGGCGAACGCAGGTGCCCATCTCTTTGCAGCGTATTCTTTTGCAACGCTTCAATATCCCTCAAGGCATTGCCTACATTGTCCAGGTTGTTCTTGAACACGCTCGCGCCAATGCCAGTAGCGTTCGAGCCATAGGTCAGGAAGGTCTGGATGACATCACGGTGTTGCACCATGAAATCCGCTTCTTCAGGGCTAAGCGTTTCAATGATCTGGTTGGTCTTGGCTGCCACATCCATGAGCAGGGCTTCTTCACGGGTGCACTGGTAGTTGTTCGGGTCGCTCAGCACGATCATCGAACCGGCTTTGACGTCGCGCAGGTTGGGATTGAGCAGCTTGAATTTGCCCATCACCGCCGGGTCACGCAGGGTGAACAAGGAGGCTTCGAGCTCTTCGCGGGTGGTGCTTTTGGGCACGATGTAGAAGCCTGGCTCTTGGGCAGCTGCACTGCCTAAGGGCACTGGCTTGGGAGTGCTCGACGCAGGCGCGAAACCGGCTGATCGTGGTGCCGGATTGCTGGCGAGAGGTGTGTTCGGTTGCGCCGCGGCCCTTGTGGTCTGGGGCGCAGCACTGCTACGCGACTCATAAGTGGCGGTAAACACCGAGGGGATCAACCTGGCTCTGCACGGACAAGTGCTGAAGCTGTCCAGCGAGCCCGCCACGATCCTGCCATGACTGTTGATGTAGGAGACGCCTCCCACGATGGTGTAGGTTTCGTCGTTCTTGCCGCAGGAAACCCGGTCGCCTTCACGAGCATGGGCGATGCCAAACATCATGACCCGCGTGTCGGCCTCCAAAACTTGGCCACCGCAAGTGGTCTTGTCACCCAGGCGAATGAAATGTCCTTGTGCCATTGCTGATCTCCCTCTCTACGGGCGCCCCAGTCATGAAAAGCGCACCCCTGTTAACGATCGATAAGCCGACTCGGCATGAGTGGCTTAACGCAAAGTACGTGGACAGAGAGGAAACTCAAGATGGTTGAGAAAATCAGGAAATGTCTTACGAGCCGCACTGAAAAGGACCACGAAAACTGAATGACTAAGCCTGTTTTCGGTCCTGGCTTCCCAAAAAATGGGTTCGTCACAGAATCCTAGGAAACTGTAGGAGCGAGCATGCTCGCGATGGTCGTCAACGATGACGCTGGGTGCCTGACACCCCACGGCGTTCTCAGGTTCATCGCGAGCATGCTCGCCCCTACAGTGGAAATACCCAAAAAAGATCCGCACTATCAAGCTGCGAACCATTTTTTACATGAACGAACTCCGCCCATTGGCGAGGCCTACGCCCCTGATGAAGGCCGCGCCCGCAACCGCCGCCCAACCACATCCAGCACGTCACAGCCATCGCGCAACGGAATGGCGCAGAGTAAGGCAAAGTCGCTGAGGATGAAGGACTCGCACTCGATCGAGCCGCGCATCGACAGATTGTCAAGCACTTGGGTAACTGCGCGGATTCTGTAGTTTGCGGCATCGGTAAGGATGTCGAGTGGCGCGTGGGTGTCGACGAACAGCGTGGGCATGTCGGTGCAGTTGCTGGTCAATGCCATGAAGCGGTTGTCGGGATGGGGGATCGGCTTTTCGTAGGGTGGATCGGGATGAATGGCTTGCATTTTTTATCCTCTGGTAGAAGCGGGGCTACCATCGGCCTTCCTACAGGCTTGGGTGGCAGCCATACGCGGGGTAGGAATATCGAGACCAGAGAACTCGACCACGCCGAAGCGTGCCCGCGCACAGCCGCCGCAACAGATCTTACGGGCGCACGTTAGTGGCCGCAAATCAGTGTCGACGTCAAAGCGTTTCTCATGGTCTTAACGGGTTCCTACACCCCACCACTGAATAGTCAGTGACCACCAAAGACTATCCATGAAACCTACGCCCCACCAGTTCATGGAAACCGCTACGTCTTGAAGGAAACGTCCTAGGACCTTGCCCGGAAATTTCGTAAGCCTCCGCCCAAAAAAAACGGCCCACCTCCAGTAGGAGACGGGCCGTTTTTGCGAAAGGTCAGAGCCTCAGCTCATCCCCATCACTTGTTCAGACGGAAATCCGCCTCAGCCGCAGCAAAGCGCTGCAGCATGCCAGCAGTCGGCGTGCCCAGCTTGCTGACGATGTAGATCGCCAGGCTGGCGAAGATGAAACCAGGGATGATTTCGTACAGGCCCAGCAATTCGAAGTGCTTCCAGACAATCACGGTGATCGCGCCGACCAGGATGCCGGCCAGTGCGCCGTTGCGGGTCATGTCTTTCCAGATCACGGAGATCAGTACGACCGGACCGAACGCGGCACCGAAACCTGCCCAGGCGTAGCTCACCAGGCCCAGTACACGGTTTTCCGGGTTGGCCGCCATGGCGATGGCGATCAGGGCAACCAGCAGCACCATGGCGCGGCCGACCCAGACCAGTTCAACCTGGGAAGCGGATTTGCGCAGGAAGGTCTTGTAGAAGTCTTCGGTCAGGGCGCTCGAGCACACCAGCAACTGGCAGCTCAGGGTGCTCATGACGGCAGCCAGGATGGCCGACAGCAAAACGCCGGCAACCCATGGGTTGAAGAGGATTTTGGCTAGTTCGATGAACACACGCTCGTGGTTTTCACTGACCGGCATGGCCACGGCCGGGTTGGCCGAGAAGTAGGCGATACCGAAGAAACCGACAGCCACGGTGCCGCCCAGGCACAGGATCATCCAGGCCATGGAGATGCGACGGGCTTTGGCAATCGATTTCACCGAATCGGCCGCCATGAACCGCGCCAGGATATGCGGCTGGCCGAAGTAGCCCAGGCCCCAGCCCATCAGCGAGATGATGCCGATGAAGGTGGTGTTTTTCAGCATGTCGAAATTGCTTGGATCTTGCGCTTCGATGGCCAGGAACGTGGTGTCGACGCCGCCGGTGGCCAGCAGCACGATGATCGGCGTCAGCAACAGGGCGAAGATCATCAGCGTGGCTTGCACGGTGTCAGTCCAGCTGACCGCCAGGAAACCGCCCACGAAGGTGTAGGCAATGGTCGCCGCAGCACCGGCCCACAGCGCCGTCTCGTAGGACATGCCGAAGGTGCTTTCGAACAGACGGGCGCCAGCCACGATGCCGGAAGCGCAATAGATGGTGAAGAACACCAGGATCACAACGGCGGAGATGATCCGCAGCAGGCCGCTTTTATCTTCGAAACGGCTGGAGAAGTAGTCCGGCAGGGTCAGCGCATCGCCATTGTGCTCGGTCTGCACGCGCAGACGGCCGGCGACGAACAGCCAGTTCAGGTAAGCCCCGATGATCAGGCCGATGGCGATCCAGCTCTCGGACAGACCGGACATGTAGATGGCGCCCGGCAGGCCCATCAACAACCAGCCGCTCATGTCGGATGCACCGGCGGACAACGCGGTCACGACACTGCCCAGGCTACGGCCGCCCAGGATGTAGTCGGAAAGGTTGTTGGTGGAGCGATAGGCCATGAAGCCGATCAGCACCATTGCTGCGATGTAGATCACGAACGTGATCAGGGTTGGATTGCTTACGCTCATTTAAGTGATGCCCTGGCTTTGTTTTTATGTAGCGGCGGCTGGTGAAGTGCTGGCAAACGGTGACGTTTGACAGACGATCCGGGATCCCGCGCATTTATGACCGATGTTTCCCCAGGAAAGCCATCGGCCGGCACACCAGCCTTGCGACTGGTTGCACCTTGGGCGCGAATGCTATGCAACAAAGCAAATAAGGTGCAACCCATTTCTGGAGAATAAGTTGCACCTAGTCGGAAATTTATATCAAACCAGGGTTTTTGCTCCTTTTCGGAGCAAGAACGATTGGCTTTCCACTCAAAAAGCACCAAGGCGATGCGGTAATGGCGCAGTGGAATTTTTTTCCTGACGAACTGCCGTTTATTCCCGCAAAAAAAGGGTTGCACCCGGTTGCACCTCATTCATCACACGGCTAATCTTTGCGCCAGCTGATGCCACGCAGTCGTGGCAAACATGAGGATAAAAACATGGCTACCACCACCCTTGGGGTCAAACTCGATGACCCGACCCGCGAACGCCTCAAGGCTGCCGCGACCTCGATTGATCGCACGCCGCACTGGCTGATCAAGCAGGCAATTTTCAATTACCTGGAAAAACTCGAGGGTGGTGCAACCCTGTCCGAGCTCAACGGTATCGCCCGAGACACCGACGAAGCGGGCGACGTCCATGTCGACCACGCGCACCAGTGCTTCCTCGAGTTCGCCGAGAGCATCCTGCCGCAATCGGTCCTGCGTGCCTCGATCACCGCCGCGTACCGTCGCCCGGAACCGGAAGTGGTGCCAATGCTGATCGAGCAGGCTCGCCTGCCGGCACCGATGGCCGAAGCCACCAACAAGCTCGCGGCCTCGATCGCGGAAAAACTGCGCAACCAGAAGAGCGCCGGCGGCCGTGCCGGTATCGTTCAGGGCCTGCTGCAAGAGTTCTCCCTGTCGTCCCAGGAAGGCGTGGCGCTGATGTGCCTGGCCGAGGCGCTGTTGCGCATTCCAGACAAAGGCACCCGTGACGCCCTGATCCGCGACAAGATCAGTACCGGCAACTGGCAGCCACACCTGGGCAACAGCCCGTCGCTGTTCGTCAACGCCGCGACCTGGGGCCTGCTGCTGACCGGCAAGCTGGTGTCCACGCATAACGAAGCGGGCCTGACTTCGTCCCTCAGCCGCATCATCGGCAAGAGCGGCGAGCCGATGATCCGCAAGGGCGTCGACATGGCGATGCGCCTGATGGGCGAGCAGTTCGTCACCGGCGAGACCATCGCCGAAGCCCTGGCCAACGCCAGCAAGTTCGAAGCCAAGGGCTTCCGCTATTCCTACGACATGCTCGGTGAAGCCGCACTGACCGAGCACGACGCGCAGAAGTACCTGGCCTCGTACGAACAAGCCATCCACTCGATCGGCAAAGCGTCCCACGGTCGCGGTATTTATGAAGGTCCGGGCATTTCGATCAAGCTGTCGGCCTTGCACCCGCGCTACAGCCGTGCGCAGTACGAGCGCGTGATGGATGAGCTGTACCCGCGCCTGCTGTCGCTGACCCTGCTGGCCAAGCAATACGACATCGGCCTGAACATCGACGCCGAAGAAGCCGACCGCCTCGAACTGTCGCTGGATCTACTCGAGCGCCTGTGCTTCGAGCCGCAACTGACGGGCTGGAACGGCATCGGTTTCGTGATCCAGGCTTATCAGAAGCGTTGCCCGTACGTGATCGACTACGTGATCGACCTGGCTCGCCGCAGCCGTCATCGCCTGATGATCCGCCTGGTGAAAGGCGCGTACTGGGACAGCGAGATCAAGCGCGCCCAGGTCGAAGGCCTGGAAGGCTACCCGGTCTACACCCGCAAGGTGTACACCGACGTGTCCTACATCGCTTGCGCGCGCAAACTGCTGTCGGTGCCGGAAGTCATCTACCCGCAGTTCGCCACGCACAACGCCCACACCCTGTCGGCCATTTATCACATTGCCGGTCAGAACTATTACCCGGGCCAGTATGAGTTCCAGTGCCTGCACGGCATGGGTGAACCCCTGTACGAACAAGTGGTAGGCAAGGTTTCCGAAGGCAAGCTGAACCGCCCGTGCCGCGTGTACGCCCCGGTCGGCACCCACGAAACCCTCCTGGCCTACCTGGTACGTCGCCTGCTGGAAAACGGCGCCAACACTTCGTTCGTCAACCGCATTGCCGACCAGTCGATTTCTATCCAGGAATTGGTGGCCGACCCGGTGGCGAGCATCGAGCAGATGGCGACCGTGGAAGGTGGCTTCGGCCTGCCGCACCCGCGCATCCCGCTGCCGCGCGACCTGTATGGTTCCGAGCGCGCCAACTCCAGCGGCATCGACATGGCGAACGAACATCGCCTGGCGTCCTTGTCCTGCGCCCTGCTGGCCACCGCGCACAACGACTGGAAGGCCGCGCCGATGCTTGGTTGCGCTTCCAGCAGCGAAACCCCTGCGCCCGTCTTGAACCCGTCCGACTTGCGTGACGTGGTTGGCCATGTACAGGAAGCGACCGTCGAAGATGTCGACAATGCGATCCAGTGCGCCCTGAACGCCGCGCCGATCTGGCAGGCTACCCCGCCGGCCGAACGCGCCGCGATCCTGGAACGCGCCGCCGACCTGATGGAAGCCGAGATCCAGCCGCTGATGGGCCTGCTGGCTCGCGAAGCTGGCAAGACCTTCGCCAACGCCATCGCCGAAGTGCGCGAGGCCGTGGACTTCCTGCGTTATTACGCGGTGCAGGCTCGCAACGATTTCACCAATGACGCCCACCGTCCGCTGGGCCCGGTGGTGTGCATCAGCCCGTGGAACTTCCCGCTGGCAATCTTCAGTGGCCAAGTGGCTGCTGCGCTGGCCGCCGGTAACCCGGTATTGGCCAAGCCTGCGGAACAGACGCCGCTGGTCGCCGCTCAAGCCGTGCGCCTGCTGCTCGAGGCCGGGATTCCACAAGGCGTCCTGCAACTGCTGCCGGGCCGTGGCGAAACCGTCGGCGCCGGTCTGGTGGGCGACGATCGCGTCAAAGGCGTGATGTTCACCGGTTCCACCGAAGTTGCGCGTCTGCTGCAACGTAACATTGCCGGCCGCCTGGACAGCCAGGGTCGTCCGATTCCGTTGATCGCCGAAACCGGTGGCCAGAACGCGATGATCGTCGACTCTTCGGCACTGACCGAACAGGTGGTGATCGATGTGGTTTCGTCGGCCTTCGATAGCGCCGGCCAGCGTTGCTCGGCCCTGCGCGTGCTGTGCCTGCAGGAAGATTCTGCCGATCGCGTCATCGAAATGCTCAAGGGTGCCATGGCTGAAAGCCGCCTCGGCAACCCTGAGCGCCTGTCCGTGGACATCGGCCCGGTGATCGACGCCGAAGCCAAGGCTGGCATCGAGAAGCACATCCAGGCCATGCGCGACAAAGGTCGCAGCGTGTACCAGGTGGCCATCGCCGACGCCGAAGAAGTTAAACGCGGCACCTTCGTGATGCCGACGCTGATCGAACTGGAAAGCTTCGACGAACTGCAACGGGAGATTTTCGGCCCGGTGCTGCACGTGGTGCGCTACAAGCGCAAGGACATCGATCAACTGATCGCCCAAATCAACGCTTCCGGCTACGGCCTGACGCTGGGCGTGCACACCCGTATCGACGAGACCATCGCCAAGGTGATCGACAACGTCAATGCCGGTAACGTCTACGTCAACCGCAACATCGTGGGTGCCGTGGTCGGCGTGCAGCCGTTCGGCGGCGAAGGCCTGTCGGGTACTGGCCCGAAAGCCGGTGGTCCGCTCTACCTGTACCGCCTGCTGTCGACCCGCCCTGCCGATGCGATCGAACAATCCTTCGCTCGCGGGGACGCTGCCGTAGCACCGGACGTTCGCCTTCGCGATGCCATGAGCAAACCGCTGACCGCCTTGAAAGCCTGGGCCGACAGCAACAAGTTCGCCGACCTGAGCACCCTGTGCGCGCAGTTCGCCGCACAATCGCAAAGCGGTATCACCCGCGTCCTGGCCGGCCCGACCGGCGAACGTAACAGCTATGCGATCCTGCCGCGCGAGCACGTGCTGTGCCTGGCGGAAGTCGAAGGCGACCTGCTGACGCAACTGGCTGCGGTATTGGCTGTCGGCGGTTCGGCGGTATGGCCGGAAGCTGAACTGACCAAGGCCTTGCTCGCCCGTCTGCCGAAGGACATCCAGGCACGCATCAAGCTGGTTTCCGACTGGAACAAGGACGACGTGGTGATTGATGCGGTTCTGCATCACGGCCATTCCGACCAGTTGCGCGCGGTTTGCCAGCAAGTGGCCAAGCGTGCCGGTGCCATTGTCGGCGTCCAGGGTCTGTCGCAGGGTGAAACCAACATTGCGTTGGAGCGCCTGGTGATCGAGCGTGCGTTGAGCGTTAACACCGCTGCTGCGGGTGGTAATGCCAGCCTGATGACCATCGGCTAAATTCGCCGAACGTCTAACGCTACAAAATGGGCGCCCTCATCGGCGCCCATTTTTTTTCCTGTACACAATCCGTAGGAGCCGGCTTGCTGGCGATGGCGGTGCATCAGGTGAACTGCGCAGTATCGATCGCCAGCAAGCCGGCTCCTACAGGTCGGTGTTTTGCCCTTCCATCACCGACATCAATCATCCTGTTCAGCCTCTATTCCCCCGCCTAGACTCGCCCTACTCCAACAAAAGGTAGGCCGCCATGTCCGAGACGTTGCTCAGTTCCCGCAATCTGGCTTTCGAGCTGTATGAAGTCCTCGATGCCGAGGGCCTGACCCAGCGTGAGCGTTTCGCCGAACACAATCGCGAAACCTTCGATGCCGCCCTCGGCACCGCCCGCAACATCGCCGAGAAATTCTTCGCCCCGCACAATCGCAAGGGTGACGAGAACGAGCCGCGTTATGAGGACGGTCAGGCAATCCTGATTCCGGAAGTGAAACCGGCAGTCGACGCTTTCCTCGAAGCCGGCTTCCTCAATGCCGCGCGCAGTTTCGACGCGGGTGGCATGCAACTGCCTACCCTGTTGTCGCAGGCCTGCTTCGCGCATTTTCAGTCCGCCAACGCGGCGTCGACCTCCTACCCGTTCCTGACCATGGGCGCGGCCAACCTGATTGAAAGTTTCGGTACCGAGGAGCAGAAACGCCGTTTCCTGCAACCAATGATCGACGGCCGCTTCTTCGGCACCATGGCCCTGACCGAACCCCACGCAGGTTCGTCGCTGTCGGATATTCGTACACGAGCCGAGCCTGCGTCCGACGGCACCTATCGACTCAAGGGCAACAAGATCTTCATCTCCGGCGGCGATCATCCGCTGTCGGAAAACATCGTGCACATGGTCCTGGCCAAGCTGCCGGATGCACCTGCCGGGGTGAAGGGCATTTCGCTGTTCATCGTGCCCAAATTCCTGGTCAACGATGACGGCAGCCTCGGCAACCGCAACGACGTGCTGCTGGCGGGGCTTTTCCACAAGATGGGCTGGCGCGGCACCACCTCAACCGCGCTGAACTTCGGCGATAATGACGAGTGCGTGGGCTATCTGGTGGGCAAGCCGCATCATGGCTTGAGCTACATGTTCCAGATGATGAACGAGGCGCGAATTGGCGTCGGCATGGGTGCGGTGATGCTCGGCTACGCCGGCTACCTGTATTCGCTGGAATACGCCCGCGAACGCCCTCAGGGTCGCGTGCCGGACAGCAAGGATCCGAATACCGCCCCGGTGGCGATCATCCAGCACGCCGACGTCAAGCGCATGTTGCTGACGCAAAAAGCCTACGTCGAAGGATCGTTCGACCTGGGGTTGTACGCGGCGCGGCTGTTTGATGACACCACGACACTGGAGACCGAAGCCGAACGCAAACAGGCCCATGAACTGTTGGACTTGCTGACCCCCATCGTCAAATCCTGGCCGTCGGAGTTTTGCCTGAAGGCCAACGAACTGGCGATCCAGATCCTCGGCGGCCACGGCTACACCCGTGAATACCCGGTGGAACAATACTACCGCGACAACCGTCTGAACCCGATCCACGAAGGCACCCACGGCATTCAGTCGCTAGACTTGCTGGGGCGCAAACTGGCGCAGAACGGCGGCGCAGGGCTCAAGCAATTGATCCGCCTGATCGCCGACACCGCCGAGCGGGCGCAAGCTCATGAGACGCTGAGCGCATTGCGTGAACCGCTGGAGAAACTGGTGGCGCGCCTGCAAACGGTGACCATTGGCTTGCTGACCGACCTGGCCCAGGGCAAGGTCAACAGCAGCCTGGCGAACTCGGCGCTGTACCTGAAAGTTTTTGGTCACACGGTAATTGGCTGGCGCTGGCTGGAACAGGCGATTCGCGCCGAGGAAGGGCTGGCCAAAGGCAATGCGGCGGATGCGAGCTTCTATAAAGGCAAGCTGCAGGCGGCGCGGTACTTCCTGACCTGGGAAATCCCGGCTTGCCACCATGAGTTGACGATTCTTGAGGCGCGGGATGATGTTTGCCTGGGCATGCAGGATGAGTGGTTTTGATCCAAGTCTTGATATGCTGCTGAAATCCATTCGCGAGCAGGCTCGCTCCCACAGTTGAACGCGTAACACTGTGGGAGCGAGCCTGCTCGCGAAGAGGTCATCACTGACAACACATCAGCTCAGACGAAACCCACCCATCTGCCGCGCCAGGTCATCGGCAAGGCGCTGCAACGTCTGGCAATCCTCCCGACAAGCCCTGACCTCCCCCGCCGTCGCCCGCGCCAGGTCGGATATCCCCTGCACGTTGCGGTTGATCTCCTCAGTCACCGCCGACTGCTCTTCAGTCGCCGTCGCGACCTGATGGTTCATGTCGCTGATGTGTTCGACCTGGCCGGTAATCGCCGCCAACGAAGCCCCGGTGCGCTGGCTCGACTCAACCCCCGTGCCCGTCGCTGCTTGCCCGGTGTGCATCGAAGACACCGCATTCTCTGCTCCTTGCTTGAGGCTACCGATCATTTGCTGGATTTCATCGGTGGAAGCCTGTGTACGTCTAGCCAACGTGCGCACTTCATCGGCAACCACCGCAAACCCGCGCCCCATATCCCCAGCGCGAGCAGCCTCAATGGCGGCGTTGAGCGCCAGGAGGTTGGTCTGTTCGGAAATCCCGCGAATCACCGCGAGCACCTGATCAATCGATGCCACCTGGTCTGCCAATTCGCCCACGGCGCTGGCGGCGACGCCGATTTCATCGGACATGCTTTCGATATGGCGGATCGAACCGCCGACCACTTCTCGCGCCTGCATGGCTTCTTCTCGGGCATTTTGCGAAGCGACTGCGGCGTTGCCAGCGTTTTGTGCAATTTCCTGCACAGTCAGGCCCATTTCGTGGACAGCGGTGGCGACCATGTCAGTCATCTCCTGCTGGCGCCCGGAACGCTCTGCAGTGTTATCCACCACTCGCGCCACCTGGCCGACCGCGTTACGTAAGCGTTCGCTGGTGGCCAGCACTTCGCCGATCATCTCGCGCTGGCTTTCAAGGAACCGATTGAACCCGCGCGCCAGATCGCCCAGCTCATCGGCGCGACTGGAATCTAACCGATGGGTCAAATCTCCACCACCGCTACCGATGGCTACCAGCGCGGCTGTTACCTGACGAATCGGTCTGACCAGCCCACGGGCCAGTAACACCACCAGCAACAGGCATACCAGGGCCACCGCCAAGCCGATTCCGCCGCTCATCCACATGGCGCGACGGGCCTCGGCGTAGATCTGCGACTGTGGTACTTCGGCCACCAGAGTCCAGCCCAGATCGCGAAGAGGCAGGCTCAACGCCAGGAAATCTTCATCATTGCGCACGAAGGCAGACGTTTTGGAAGCCGTGCGCTGGCCCATCACCGCCCGTGCCGCCGGCTCTCCGATCTGTTCGGCCAGGGTACGCTTTCCGCTGAACTGCGACTCGGGATGCACCTGGATCAACCCATCGGAACGCACGAGGTAGACCTTGCCACGCTCACCGAAACTGAAGTTGTGAATCAGCTCGGACAGCTCTTTCATGCTCAGGCCCAGCCCGGCAACACCCACCACCTTTGCGGCCTTCTCGACTTTAAGGTCGATGAAGAGCGCCAACTCTCCGGTGGCTGAATCGTTGTCGATATTGAGGGTGCGCGGCTGGTCGCTGTCGAGGAACGCATAGAACCAGGCGTCTTTTGGATTGGAGCGACTGAGGGTCCGGTCCAGGCCTTTTTCGTTGAAGTAATGATTGGACGCCGTGCCGACCATCAACGCGGTAAAAGCTTTGTGTTCGGCACGAACGCCTTCCAGGTAGGCGGTAAACGTGCCGGTCTGGGCACTGTCTTCACCCGCGGCCAGCCAGTCGCGCACCATGCTGTTGCTGGCGATGTCCTTGGCGGCAGTGAGGGGTTGCACGAGGATGCGTTCGATGTCGTTGCGCATCGCTTCGATGCTCGACGGCAGTGCTTGCTCGACGAGATAGCGCTGGGCGAGGCGGTTGACCACCAGGGTATATACGCCAACCACGAGCAGAATGCTGACAAGCAGGGCGGTACCCATGCTCAGGATCAACTGCCACTGAATACTGCGTCGCCAGAACTGCATGGAGCACCCCCAAAGAATAAGAGGCTGAAACACTGCAACAGTCATGCCCGATGTATACACACTAATCTACAATTGCATCAATTTTTGTACGCAAACACTGAATCGCCCCCAATAAAGGGCTGCCCCCCGCAGTGAAACAACCTTGCCTTAACTGTCAACTCTGACAGGTGTCAAGTCTCTCAACGAGGCTTAAGCTCCTGCGACCTGATTCGATGTTTTGCAGTTTTTCGGGAAACCGGCAGGCACGTGCCTGCATCAAACCGTTACCCAGGAGTGCACAAAATGAAGCTTGAACGTTCCCCCAGAGAAACTCTCTTGCCCGGTAAGTATGTAGGGAAAAACCCTGAAGACATTTACCTAAGGAGAGGCGATAGCTGGTTCAGCGCAAACGGCGAGTATCGGGTGACAATCAAGAAATACATCATGAAGGACAATAATGAATACGACATCGAAATAGACGCTGATCCGGTGCTAAACGCCGAGCAAGGGATCGACCATCTTAACCAAGGGCAACAAGAGAGTTCTGCATTGCCCGACCTGCCTAACCCTTCAATGGATACTTATGAGCACCATTTAATCATTGCTGTGGGTGACGACTATCTTGATAGAAATGGGAAAATGTGGAAGGTGACAGGAAAATACTTTCGAGAGATGTCAGGTGGCAGATTGAAGATAGGGTTTTACTACGCGTGATCTTCAGCGTTAAACCCTTAGCGACAAAACACACCATTCAACTACGCGCTTTGCAGTAGCCAAGCGCGCAGTTGGCAGGCATCCAGGCAACGCTTCAATCACCGTTGCCTATTGCCTTGGAGATCACTTCAACCGTGGCGCTGACTTGCTCTTGGTAACGGTCGAGTTCGAGTTTGTGCTGCTTCTGCAATTCGATCTGTTGCGAGCACAGGTTCATGGCGGCCAGCACCAGCAGTCGGTCACCGATCAGGGTCGGGTACTTCTTCTTGGTCTCGGCCAGGGCAGCCTTCAACATCAATGCGGCGTCCAGCAGGGTCTGCTCTTCCCCGGCCGGCGCCTTGATCGAATAGTCTTCCCCCAGGATCGAGACGACTTTCACACCTGGGCCATAACTCATGCGTTGACAGGGCCAGCGCTGACGCGCTCAACCAGGGCCTGGATGCGTGCCACGGTGGCACCTTGTTTCTCTTCCTGTTCCATCAGGCTCAGTTGCAGGCTTTCGTTTTCATCCTTGGCCTGGGCCAGTTCGGCGCTCAGGGTCTGGTTAGTGCTGACCAAGGCCTGGTTCTGTTGCACCAGATCGCTGACCAGTTGTTCCAATTGGCTTAGGGATGCTTCCAACATTTTGATTTTCCGGGCATTTTCAAAGGGCGCGTACGATAAAGAAAAGTCACCGTGGATGCCAGGGATAAACAGGCGCAAGGCCTTGATTTTCCTGACCAGTGACCCTTCTTGCGAACTGTAGAGACTGTGATTGTCCCATCTGGTTCCTGCAGTTCGTCGCCATGAAGCGCAAAAGCTCGCAGCTTTCGCCAGCCCTGCAGGAGATTCGCGTTTCCCTGTAGGAGCTGTCGCAGACTGCGTTCTTTTGATTGGCAAAAGCTTTTTGACAGCATCACATTTCAACAGGTTAGAATCGCTGGCACGCAGACTGCATGGTCAGTTTGTGCCCGCTTTTCAGACTTCCGGAGTACTGCCTTTGAATGCGACGACCATCAACAGCCTGTTCTTGATCGGCGCGTTGCTGGTAGGTGCGAGCATCCTGGTAAGTTCACTTTCGTCGCGCCTCGGCATCCCGATCCTGGTGATTATTCTGGCCGTGGGCATGGCGGCCGGCGTCGATGGCGGCGGTATTATTTTCGACAACTACCCCACCGCTTATCTGGTCGGCAACCTGGCATTGGCGGTAATCCTGCTGGACGGCGGCTTGCGTACGCGCGTATCGAGTTTTCGCGTGGCCTTGTGGCCGGCTCTATCGCTGGCCACGGTCGGCGTGCTGATTACCACCGGGCTGACCGGCATGGCCGCGGCCTGGCTGTTCGACCTGAACCTGATCCAGGGCCTGCTGATCGGTGCCATCGTCGGCTCTACCGACGCCGCCGCAGTGTTTTCCCTGCTGGGCGGCAAAGGCCTGAATGAACGGGTGACCGCCAGCCTGGAAATCGAATCCGGCAGCAACGACCCGATGGCGGTGTTCCTCACCGTGACCCTGATCGACATGCTCGCCAGCGGCCAGACCGGCCTGCATTGGAGCCTGTTGACCCACCTGCTGCGCGAGTTCGGCATCGGCGGCATCATCGGCCTGGGTGGCGGTTGGCTGATGCTGCAACTGGTCAACCGTATCAACCTGGCCACTGGCCTCTATCCAATTCTGGTGATTGCCGGCGGCCTGGTGGTGTTCGCCTTGACCAACGCCCTGCACGGCAGCGGCTTCCTGGCCGTGTACCTGTGCGGCCTGGTTATCGGCAACCGTCCGGTGCGCAGCCGTCACGGCATTTTGCACATGCTCGATGGCATGGCCTGGCTGGCGCAGATCGGCATGTTCCTGGTGCTGGGGCTGCTGGTCACGCCCCACGATCTGTTGCCAATTGCCTTGCCGGCGCTGGGACTGGCGCTGTGGATGATCCTGTTTGCCCGGCCGTTGTCGGTGATGGTCGGCCTGCTGCCGTTCAAGGCGTTCCACGGGCGCGAGAAAGCCTTCATTTCATGGGTAGGACTGCGCGGCGCGGTACCGATCATTCTGGCGGTGTTCCCGCTGATGGCGGGCCTGCCCAACGCCCAGCTGTACTTCAACCTCGCCTTCTTTATCGTGCTGGTATCGCTGCTGGTGCAAGGCACAAGCCTGCCGTGGATCGCCAAACTGCTGAAGGTGACGGTGCCACCCGAGCCTGCGCCAATCTCCCGCTCGGCCCTGGAAGTGCACGTCACCAGCGAGTGGGAACTGTTCGTTTATCGCCTCGGCGCCGAGAAATGGTGCATCGGTTCGCACCTTCGCGAGCTGAAAATGCCCGAAGGCACCCGTATCGCAGCCCTGTTTCGTGGCGAACAACTGCTCCATCCGTCGGGTAGTACGGTACTGGAAGTCGATGATTTGCTGTGTGTTATCGGCCACGAACACAACCTGCCGGCCCTCGGAAAACTGTTCAGCCAGGCGCCACAGCGGGGCCTCGATTTGCGTTTCTTCGGCGACTTCGTCCTTGAAGGAGACGCCCAGCTGGCCGCTGTTGCCGCCCTGTACGGGTTAAAGGTCGAAGGCATCGATCCGGACATGTCCCTGGGGCACTTCATTGCCCAGAAAGTTGGGGGTGCGCCCGTGGTCGGTGACCAGGTTGAATGGAACAACACCATCTGGACCGTTGCGGTCATGGAAGGGAACAAGATCGGCAAAGTGGGCGTCAGATTCCCCGAAGGAAGTCGCCCCGGCCCGGGACTCTTCCTCTAAACTCCATTCTTCGTCTCGTTTTCGATCGGTCACTATGTCAAGCCTGCGCACGTTTTTCGTCATGGTCCTGTTGGGCCTGAGCCTCTCTGTCGGTACCGTACAAGCCGCCGAACCGCCCACCCGTGAATCCGTGCAGGCAAGCCTGGACAAGATTGCCGACCGCAAACTGCCGGAAGCCGATCAAAAGGCCCTGCAATCCATCCTGCAGAGCACGCTGACACAGCTCAACAATCAGCGTGATTACGAGCAGAAGCTGGTCGAGCTCAAGCAACAACTGGCCAGCGCGCCCAAACTGACCATTGAGAACCAACGCGAACTGACCCGCCTGAAAGCCAGCAGCGTGGTACCGGTGGCGCAGCGTTTTGCCAAAGAGTCGATCCAGCAACTTGAGCAACTGCTCACCGAACGCTCGACCCAGCAAAGCGATCTGCAAAAAGCCCTGGGCGACGCCAACAGCCTGATCATTACCGCCCAGACTCGCCCCGAACGCGCCCAAGGGGAAATTTCCGCCAGCCAGACGCGCATCCAGCAGATCAACAACATCCTCAAGGCGGGCAAAGACGCCGGCAAAACCCTGAGTGCCGAGCAGCGCGACCAGCTCAATGCCGAGCTCATGGCGCTGAACGCCCTGATCCCGCTGCGCCGCCAGGAACTGGCGAGCAACACTCAGTTGCAAGACCTGGGCAACAGCCAGCATGACCTGCTGACGGAAAAATCCGATCGCCTGGATCAGGAAATCCAAGAGCTGCAAAACCTGATCAACCAGAAGCGCCTCGCACAGTCCCAGGAAACGGTCACCCAACAATCGATCGAAGCACAGAAGGCCGGCGGCAGCAGCCTGCTGGCCGTCGAAAGCACGGCGAACCTGAAACTCTCGGACTATCTGCTCAAAAGCACCGACCGCCTCAACGAAGTCACGCAGAAAAACCTGCAAACCAAGCAACAACTGGACAGCCTGACCCAGAGCGATTCGGCCCTGGACGAACAAATCAATGTGCTCAAGGGCAGCCTGCTGCTGTCCAAGATTCTCTACAAGCAGAAACAGGCCTTGCCACGCCTGAGGGTCGACCGCGACCTGGCGGACCAGATCGCCGACATTCGCCTGTATCAATTCGAAGTCAGCCAGCAACGGGAGCTGCTGAGCAACCCGCAGAGCTACGTCGACAACCTGCTGTCGACCCAACCGCCCGAGCAGGTCACCCCGCAATTGCGCAAGAGCCTGCTGGAGCTGGCCACCACCCGTGCCGACCTGCTGGAGCGGCTGAACCGCGAACTGAGCGCGGTCCTCAACGAATCCATCACCCTGCAACTGAACCAGAAACAACTGCTGAGTACCGCGCAAAGCTTGCGGGCGACACTCGACGAGCAGATGTTCTGGATTCCCAGTAACAAACCGCTGGATGTGGAGTGGTTTCGTACTGTGCCGGAGCGCCTGAGCCGTCAGGTCGATACCCTACCCTGGGCTTCGAGCCTGAGTGAACTGGTCGACGGCCTGACCCAGCGTCCACTGCTGTTCCTGCCGCTGGCATTGCTGATTGGTGCCCTGCTATGGCGACGCAAGCAGCTGTATGCCCGCCTGAACAAGGTTCACCAGGACATCGGCCACTTCAAGCGCGACAGCCAGTGGCACACGCCCCAGGCGATTCTGATCAACATCCTGCTGGCAATGCCGGTGTCACTGGGCCTCGCCTTGTGCGGCCTGGCCCTGCAAATCGACGCCCGCGGGCAGAACGCGAGCATGGGCGCGGCCTTGCTGCAAATGGCCGGGGCGTGGCTGGTGTTCTACACGGCCTACCGAATCCTCGCGCCGGGTGGGGTGGCGGAACTGCATTTCCGCTGGGAAAAACCCCAGGTCGAATTCCTCCGGGGCTGGGTCCGCCGCCTTGGCATGGTGGTGATGGCGCTGGTCACCGTGGTGGCGGTAGCGGAATTGCAACCGGCGGCACTGGCCGATGACGTGCTCGGCATGCCGGTGGTGCTGATCTGCTACGCCTTGATGACCTGGCTGCTCAGTCGCTTGCTGATCAGCAGCCCGACCCATGAGAACGCCTCGCTGTTCCGCAAGGTCCTGGGCATTCTGTTTACCGCTCTGCCCATCGCGCTGTTCGTGGCCGTGTGCTTCGGCTATTACTACACCGCACTCAAACTCACCGACCGACTGATCAACACCCTTTACCTGCTGATGTTCTGGCTGGTGATCGAAGCGACCTTCGTGCGCGGCCTGAGCGTGGCGGCACGGCGCCTGGCCTACCAGCGCGCCCTGGCCAAACGCCAGGCGGCGAAAGAAGCCGGCGATGGCGAAGCGGTCATCGAAGAACCGACGCTGGACATCGAGAAGGTCAACGAACAATCCCTGCGCCTGATCCGCCTGGCGCTGCTGGGTGGCTTCATCGCTGCGCTGTATTGGGTCTGGGCCGACTTGATCACGGTGTTCTCGTACCTGGACAATGTCACCCTCTACGAATACACCAGCGGCACCGGTGCCAACATGAGTATGGTGCCGATCAGCATCGGCGACATGCTCGGTGCACTGATCATCATCGGCATCACCTTTGCCCTGGCGCGTAACTTGCCCGGCCTGCTGGAAGTGTTCGTGCTCTCGAAGCTGAACCTGGCCCAAGGCAGCGCCTATGCCACCACCACGCTGCTGTCCTACCTGATTGCCGGTATCGGTTTCGTCTCGACCCTGTCGACCCTCGGCGTGAGCTGGGACAAGTTGCAATGGCTGGTCGCGGCGCTCTCGGTTGGCCTCGGCTTCGGTATGCAGGAGATCTTCGCCAACTTCATCTCCGGCATCATGATCCTGTTCGAACGCCCGGTGCGCATCGGTGACACCATCACCATCGGCAACCTGTCGGGTACGGTAAGCAAGATTCGCATCCGTGCCACCACCATCACCGATTTCGACCGCAAGGACATCATTGTCCCGAACAAGACGTTCATTACCGGGCAACTGATCAACTGGTCGCTGACCGATACCATCACCCGGGTCACGCTCAAGCTGGGGGTCGATTACGGCTCGGACCTGGACCTGGTCAAGGAATTGCTCCTCAAGGCTGCACGGGAAAACCCGCGGGTACTCAAGGAACCCGAGCCGCACGTGTACTTCCTCAACTTCGGCGAAAGCACTCTCGACCACGAGCTGCGCATGCACGTGCGCGACCTCGGCGACCGCAACCCGGTGCTCGATGAGGTCAACCGCTTCATCAACCGCGAGTTCAAGAAGCAGCACATCAACATCTCGTTCCGCCAGATGGAGGTCTACCTCAAGAATCTCCACGGCCAGGAATACAAGATGGTGCCGATCGAGCCAGAAGCGAAAACCATCGTGCCACTGGTCGATGGCAAGCCGGTGCAAGAGCCACCGCCAGCCAAGCTCGACTAACCGGCCATTCCCCAGCAGAATGCTCGGACATTCTGCTGGAGCCGGCCTTTGAAAGCCCTCGACGAACTGACCTTCGACAATCGCTTCGACCGCCTGGGCGATGCGTTTTCTGCCCACGTGCTGCCCGAGCCTATCGATAACCCGCGCCTGGTGGTCGCAAGCCCCGCTGCCATGGCGTTGCTCGATCTCGACCCCGCCGTGGCCGAAACCCAGGAATTCGCAGAGCTGTTCAGCGGCCACAAGCTCTGGGCTGACGCGATTCCCAGGGCGATGGTCTATTCCGGTCACCAGTTCGGTTCCTACAACCCGCAATTGGGCGATGGTCGCGGCCTGTTGCTGGGCGAGGTGTACAACGAGGCCGGCGAGCATTGGGACCTTCACCTCAAGGGCGCCGGTCAGACGCCGTTTTCGCGTATGGGCGATGGGCGCGCGGTGCTGCGCTCCTCGATCCGCGAGTTCCTCGCCTCCGAAGCCCTGCAGGCCCTGAACATCCCGACCACCCGGGCGTTGTGCGTCATCGGCTCCGACACTCCGGTATGGCGCGAAAAACAAGAGCGCGCGGCCATGGTCCTGCGCCTGGCACCTAGCCATGTACGCTTTGGGCATTTCGAATATTTCTACTACACCAAACGTCCCGAGCAGCAGAAAGTCCTGGGCGACCATGTGCTGGCCATGCATTTCCCGCAGTGCCTGGAACAACCGGAACCGTACCTGGCGATGTTCCGCGAAGTGGTCGAGCGCAATGCCGAACTGATCGCCAAGTGGCAAGCCTACGGTTTCTGCCATGGCGTGATGAACACCGACAACATGTCGATCCTCGGTATTACCTTCGACTTCGGCCCGTTCGCCTTCCTCGATGATTTCGACGCCAACTTCATCTGCAACCACTCCGATGACCAGGGCCGCTATTCATTCAGCAACCAGGTGCCCATTGGCCAGTGGAACCTCAGCGCCCTGGCCCAGGCCCTGACGCCGTTCATCAGCGTCGAGGCCCTGCGCGAAACCCTCGGCCTGTACCTGCCGCTGTTCCAGGCCCATTACCTGGACCTGATGCGCCGCCGTCTCGGCCTGACCACCGCCGAAGAGGACGACCAGAAGCTGCTGGAGCAATTGCTTCAACTGATGCAGAACAGCGGCGTCGATTACAGCCTGTTCTTCCGGCGCCTGGGCGAGGACTCACCTGAAGTGGCCATCGGCCGTTTGCGCGACGACTTCGTCGACCTCAAGGGCTTCGATGCCTGGGGCGAGCTCTACGTCGCCCGAGTGGCCCGCGAAGGCGAGGTGAATCAGGAGCAGCGTCGCAAGCGCATGCACGCAGTGAATCCGCTGTACATCCTGCGCAACTACCTGGCGCAGAAGGCCATCGATGCGGCAGAGAGCGGCGACTACTCGGAAGTCCGCCGCCTGCACGCGGTGCTGAGCAAGCCGTTCGAGGAACAGCCGGGGATGGAAAGCTACGCCGAGAGGCCACCGGAATGGGGCAAGCATCTGGAGATCAGTTGTTCGTCGTGAAGTGCCGCGCGATTGAAAATACAAGCGAGTGGCTCCAGATACAGACTACTCGCTCCTCACTGGACATCCGTCATGACTGACCCACTCCTCATACCCTGCCCCCACTGCAACGGCCTCAACCGCATTCCCGCCGAGCGCCTGGGCGACCATCCAAAATGCGGCCGCTGCAAGGCCGAGGTCCTGCTGAACAAGCCCTTCGAACTCAAGCAAGGTGATTACGCCAGTCAGATCAAGGGCGATCTGCCGCTATTGGTAGACGTGTGGGCAGACTGGTGCGGCCCCTGCAAATCGTTTGCACCGGTGTTCGAGCAGGCGGCGGGACAATTGGCGGGCAAGTGCCGGCTGGCCAAGCTGGACAGCGAGGCGAACCAGCAGTTGTCGGCACAGCTGGGGATTCGCTCGATTCCGAGCCTGATTCTGTTCAAGAACGGCCGGGAAGTGGCGCGTCAGAGCGGGGCGTTTCCGTTACCGCAGCTGATGAGCTGGTTGCGTAGCCAGGGGATCTAAAGGCCACCCGAAAACCAAATGTGGGAGCGAGCCTGCTCGCGAAGAGGGATTCACATCCAACGTCTCTGTTGACTGAACTCCCGCCTTCACGAGCAGGCTCGCTCCCACAGTGTTTTCGTTTTGCCCTTGGGAATCAGGTGTTTTCCAGCAAGTTGTGCAATTCAACGAACTGCTGCGTCAACTTGTGCCGCGGATCGAGATGGATCAGCGGCATGTTGGCCTGATGGGATTCGCGCATGCGCACCGAACTGCCCAGGTACACCGGTAGCACCGGCAGGCCTTCGGCGATCAACTCGTCAAGGATTTGCTGGGGCAGGCTCGCACGGGCCTGGAACTGGTTAACCACGATGCCTTCGACTTCCAGGCCTTCGTTGTGGTCGTCTTTCAATTCTTCTATTTCTGCCAGCAAACCGTAAAGTGCTTGGCGGGAGAAGCTGTCGCAATCAAAGGGAATCAACACACGATCGGCGGCAATTAACGCAGAAACCGCATAAAAGTTCAGGGCCGGCGGTGTATCCAGGTAGATCCGGTCGTAATCTCCATCCAGCTCTTCGAGCAACTTTCGCAGCTTGTTGATCTTGTGCTTGGCCTCAAGCTTGGGCTGCAGGTCGGCCAGTTCGGCGGTGGCGGTGATGACATGGAGGTTGTCGAACGGCGTTTCGTAGATATCGACCTGGTTCTTCTTGGCAAAGGGCCCGGAGGACAAGGTTTGCTTGAAGAAATCGGCGATACCCATCGGGATATCGTCACCGGTGAGTCCCGTCAGGTACTGAGTGGAGTTGGCTTGGGCATCGAGATCGACCAACAGGGTGCGATAGCCCTCGCTGGCGCTGACCGCCGCCAGATTGCAGGCAATACTGGATTTGCCCACGCCACCTTTCTGATTGAACACCACGCGCCGCATTGCAAAACCTCCGTGTACCAAAGAATGACCGAGTGTAGTGGTGCAGGGCATGGCTTCGCTAGCTCGCAGGCGCATGGACTACATAGTCATCAGTGTTTTCTTGCGGAAAACGCCGCTGGGGGCACTCTAAGCCGAGACTTGAGCCGACAGACGGCCCGATGAAGATGTGAATAATTGCCAAACGTTCAGTTTTTGTGAACTGACCGGTACATCTCATCGAGCAAAACGTAACCAGTGTTTGCTACACGTTCGTCGCACCGGGATAATGCGCACCACTCGGCGCCAAGCGCCACGTAGGGTGTGCCGTGCCGTTGCGCCACTCACCGCGTCAGGAAGCCTGCAAGGGCGGGATTGAATGTCTGTGATTAATTTCAACATCGCCCAGTGGCGCGCTTGGGCCCCGGGGCTCGAAAGCGTGGATGACTGGCAGGCCTGGTGCCAGCAACCGTTGATGTTACCGGCCAGCGATGCCGCACCCGATGTCTCGTTCCTGCCGGCCATGCAACGCCGGCGGCTCAGCCGTCTGGCGCGAATGGCATTCAGTGTCGGCTGGCCATTGGCCGAAGGTCGTCAGGACCTGCCACTGGTCTTTGTTTCCCGTCACGGCGAAACCCCGCGAACCTTCGACATTCTAAGCGACCTGGCCGTCGAGCAACCGCTGTCGCCGACCCAGTTCAGCCTATCGGTGCATAACGCGATCATCGGCTTGTGGTCGATCATGCGCGGTGAAACCAGCGAAATGACTGCCTTGGCCGCCGCCGGCGACGGCCTTGAAAATGGCATGCTGGAGGCGGCGGCCCTGCTGGCTGAAGGCTCGCCCGCGGTTTTACTGGTGGTTACCGAAGAGCAACCGCCGCAGGCCTATTCGGCCTGGATCGACGACGTGCCCTTCCCTTATGCCGTCGCCCTGCTGATTACCCCGGGCAATGACTGGCAGCTGTCCCTGAACAGTGCCACGGATGCGTTGTCCAACGCTCGATGGCCGCACGCGTTGAATCTGTTGTGCACGCTGCTGGGTCCGCAAACCACCTGCCAACATGCCTGGAAAAATCGTGTATGGACTTGGCAACGCAACCTGTGACTGAAAAAAACCGCGATGCCTATTACTGGCGCCTGCTGGCCACCGCCGCAAGCTTTGCCCTGTTCGGGTTGGGCGGCCTGTGCCTGCGCCTGGTGATTTTCCCGCTGCTGGCCTGCCTGCCAGGTGATGCCCATACCCACCGGTTACGGGCGCGCCAGACTGTCAGCCGTTGTTTCTGGTTGTTCGTGCGCTTCATGGCCCGCGCTGGCGTGCTGACCTACGAAATCGAAGGTGCGGAAAAACTCGGTCGGCCCGGCCAGATGATCGTTGCCAATCACCCATCGCTGATCGACGTGGTATTTCTGATCGGTCTGGTCCCCCACGCCAACTGCGTGGTCAAGCAAAGCCTCTGGGATAACCCGTTCACCCGCACGCCCCTGCGTCGCACCGAATACATCAGCAACGATGGCAGCATGGACATGCTCGATGCCGCCGCCGATGCGCTGAAACAAGGCCAGACCCTGATCATTTTTCCCGAAGGTACACGCACCCAGCCAGGCCAGGCGCCCGCCTTTCATCGGGGGGGCGCGGCAATTGCCGTGCGTGGTGCGAAAATCCTCAGCCCCGTGGTGATCCGGGTCAGCCCGACCACACTGACCAAGGCCGAACCCTGGCATCGGATCCCCAAGCGCCGCGTACACTTCAGTTTCCGCGTAGGGGACGATATAGACCCCCAGGCCTTCGCCGCGCTCGGCCCGCCCCCCCAGGCCTCGCGCAAGCTCAACGATTATTTGCATTCCTACTTTATTAAGGAGCTCGCCGAAGATGAGCGATCTGAACCGTGAAATTAAACTGCTAATCATCGACGCCCTTGGCCTCGAAGACGTCGGCGTCGAGGACATCGGCGACGATCAGACCCTGTTCGGCGAAGGCTTGGGCCTGGACTCGGTGGACGCCCTGGAACTCGGCCTGGCCATCCAGAAAAAATACGGCATCAAGATCGATGCCGACGCCAAGGACACGCGCAATCACTTCAGTAACGTGGCGAGCCTCGCGGCCTTCGTCACTGCAAAACAGGCAGCTTGAGACCGGACCATGCAAACTCGTGACGACATTTTCAACACCCTGCGCGATGCCTTGGTCGAACTGTTCGAACTGGATCCGGACCGGGTGAGCCTCGAATCCAACCTGTACCAGGACCTGGAAATCGACAGCATCGATGCGGTCGACCTGATCGATCACATCAAGCGCCAGACCGGCAAGAAAATCGCGGCCGAAGAATTCAAGTCGGTGCGTACCGTCAGCGACGTGGTCGAGGCGGTCTACCGTCTGGTTCAACCGGCCGCATGAGTCGATTGATCGGCCTCGGCTTGCTGCTGGCGGGCCTGCTATACCCTTTTGCGGTGTATTTCGGCATGGAGCATTTCGCCCCGTGGCAGTTCGGGTTGCTGCTGGGCAGCCTGTGGCTGGCCCGCGCGCTGACCGGCAAGCGACGGCCAGGCAGTTCGTGGATGGCGGGCGTGGCCATCCTGTTCTGCCTGTTGCTGGCGTTGTTCGACAGTCCGGCACTGCTGCGTTGGTATCCGGTATTGATCAGCGCCTTCATGCTGGGGTTGTTCGGGTTGAGCCTGAAGTACGGCCCACCGATGGTCGAACGCCTGGCCCGCTTGCGCGAAGCACATTTGCCGGCCAAGGCCATTCGCTATACCCGCCAGGTGACCATCGCCTGGTGCGTGTTTTTCCTGTGCAACGGGATCTGCGCCGCAGCCCTGACACTGTGGGCGCCGCTGAGCTGGTGGATGCTTTACACCGGCCTGATCTCCTATGGATTGATAGGCCTGATGTTTGCCATTGAATGGCTAATACGCCAACGGGTAAGAGGCCGCGCATGAACTGGATAAAACTTGAGCACCTATTGCTCAAGGCCGAGCCGGGGCGAACCGTGACGGCCGACCCGCAGCTCGATCACGCACTATTGCGCGAGCAAGCCCTGCGCCTGGCCGCCGGCCTGCAAACCCGAGGTGTGCGGCGCATTGCCGTGCACCTCGAAGACGCCGCGGACCTGGCGATTGCCTTGTTGGGTGCCTGGCGCGCCGGAGTCAGCGTGTTGCTGCCGGCCGACCTGCAACCGCAAACCCGCCAGCGCTGGTCGGGTGAAGTCGATTTATGGCTGACCGATCAGTCCGACGACGCACACCCGGGTGATTATCAGGATGCCCCCCTTGGCGCCGCCGCCCTTGATCTTGACGGCTGCTCGCTGAGCCTGTGCACCTCCGGCTCCAGCGGCGAACCCAAGCGAATCGAAAAAAACCTGCGCCAGCTGGTCAATGAAGTCCAGGCCCTGGAACAGCTGTGGGGCGCCGACCTGGGCCCAGCCTGCATCATTGGCAGCGTCGCCACCCAGCACATCTATGGCTTGCTGTTCCGGGTACTGTGGCCACTGTGCGCGGGACGCCCGTTCGTTCGCAGACAACTGGCCTTCCCCGAAGACCTGCAGCGTGCCAGTCTCGAACACCCGGCCTTCGCCTGGGTGGCCAGCCCGGCGCTGCTCAAGCGCATGGGCGACAACCTCGACTGGCCGGCGCTGAGCGCAGTACGTCGGGTGTTTTCTTCCGGTGGCGCATTGCCCGTCGAGGCCGCGCAGCGTCTGCATGAACGCCTGCACCAATGGCCGACGGAAATATTCGGCAGTTCGGAAACCGGCGGCATCGCCTGGCGGCAGGGTCAGTCACTGTGGCAACCCTTTGCTGGCGTCCAGTTGACCCAGGACAACGAGGGGGCTTTGCTCATCGCCTCGCCCTACTTGCCTGACGGCCATATCGAGCACAGCGCCGATGCCGCGCGAATCGCGGCTGACGGCCGCTTCGAGTTGCTTGGACGACTGGACCGGATCGTCAAGCTGGAAGAGAAACGGATCTCGCTGCCGATGCTGGAGCAGGCACTGATGGCCCACGACTGGGTGGCCGAAGCGCGCCTGGGTGTCGTCCAGGAAAACCGCGCCTCGCTGGGCGCATTGTTGGTCCTGACTGACGCAGGGTTGCATGTGCTGCGCAATCAAGGCCGACGCACACTCACCGAACAACTGCGCCAACACCTGAGCCTGCATTGTGAAACCCTGGCCTTGCCAAGGCGTTGGCGCCTGCTGCAACAAATGCCGCTGAACGCCCAGGGCAAACTGCCCCAGGCCGACGTCGAAGCCGTGCTGCTGGCACCGCGCCCCAAGGCGCCTGTGGTGCTGGAACAGGTCGAAGCCAATGGCGAGTGGAGCTTGCAGCTGGCCGTGCCGCCGGATCTTGCCTATTTCAGCGGGCACTTTCCCACAGCTCCCGTATTGCCGGGCGTGGTGCAGGTGGAGTGGGCGCTGCTTTTGGGCCAGCAACTGATGAACCTGCCACAGAAATTCGCCGGCATGGAGGTGCTGAAATTCCAGCAATTGGTGCGTCCCGGCGACGAAGTCCAACTGCACCTGCGCTTCGACCCAGCCCGCGGCAAGCTGTATTTCGCCTATCGCAACGAAACCGCCACCTGTTCCAGTGGACGGATTTTGCTGGAGCCGGCACATGCATAACCCCTGCGCCGTCGTCCCGGTCTACAACCACGAGACCGCCATCACCACCGTGGTCGATGCGCTGCTGGCCAACCACCTGCCGTGCATTCTGGTGGACGACGCCAGCAGCCCGCCCTGTGCCAGGGTGCTCGATCAACTGGCGCTGCGCGACAACGTGTATCTGATCCGCCTCGCCACCAACCAGGGCAAGGGCGGTGCGGTGATGACTGGTCTGCGCGAAGCCTCGCGCCTGGGCTTCAGCCACGCCTTGCAGGTGGACGCCGACGGCCAGCACGACCTGCAGGACGTGCGACGTTTTGTCGAATGCTCCCGCGCCCATCCCGACGCCGTGATCTGCGGCTATCCGCTGTATGACGAAAGCGTGCCGAAGGGGCGTTTGTACGCCCGCTACCTGACCCACGTGATGGTGTGGATCAATACGCTGTCGCTGCAGATTCGCGACTCCATGTGCGGCTATCGCCTCTATCCCTTGGCCCCGGTCCTGGCGTTGATCGAATCGGCGAAAATCGGCAAGCGCATGGACTTCGACTCGGACATCCTGGTCCGCCTGGCGTGGCGCGGGCAGCCGATGCAATGGCTGCAAACCAGAGTCCGTTACCCGCTGGACGGTGTTTCGCATTTCCGCATGTTCCACGACAACGTACTGATTACCAGCATGCACACCCGGTTGTTCTTCGGCATGCTGCTGCGCTCGCCGCTGATCCTCTGGCGTCGGTGGCGCACATGAACGTCGACAAGCAACACTGGGCCGACCGCGAGGAGCGCGGCAGCTTCTGGCTGATGAAATTTACCGCGGTCGCCGCCAAGGTGCTTGGGCGTCGACTGCTGAGCCCGCTGCTGTACGGCATCGTGTTGTACTTTTTCCTGTTCGGCCGCAGTGCCCGTCAAAGCGCCTGGGAGTACCAGCAACGACTCGCCGACTGGAGCGGTCGCGACGAACTGCGCCCGAGCCATTGGCGAGTATTCAGCCAGTTCATGGCCTTCGCCGACTCCCTGCTCGACAAGCTCGACGTGTGGAACGGCAAGCTGGGCATCGAGCACATCGAAATCATCGACCCGGCGCTGCTGCGCAACCAGTTACGCGGCACGCGCGGGCAAATGCTGGTAGGCGCCCACCTGGGCAACCTCGAAGTCTGCCGCGCACTGGCGGAGATCGGCGAGAAGGTCACCATGAACGTGCTGGTGCACACCAAGCACGCCGAGCGCTTCAACCGCTTGCTGGGCGAAGCCGGGGCGACCAATCTGCGACTGATCCAGGTGAGCGAACTGGACCCGGTGATCATGCTGCAACTGCACGAACGCCTGGAACGCGGCGAATGGCTGGCGATTGCCGGCGATCGCGTGCCGCTGCACGGCGGGCGCAGCGTGACCGTGGACTTCCTCGGTCATCCGGCAAAGTTCCCTCAAGGACCGTGGCTGCTGGCGGGGCTACTGAAATGCCCGGTCCACCTGCTGCTGTGCCTGAAAAAGGCCGATGGCAATTATCGACTCACCCTCGAACCCTTCGCCGACTCGATCACCTGGAAACGCAGCGACCGCGAACAGGTCATACATCAGTGGGCCACCCGCTATGCCGAGCGCCTGAGTCACTATTGCCTCCAGGCACCTCGACAATGGTTCAACTTTTACCCTTTCTGGAAGACCGATGACGACGCCAACGCTTGAGCCTGTAATCTTCGGCGAACGCCCTTTGCGCATCGACGATGTGCTGGCCCTGGCCAACCGCCAGGTGCCCACGCAGTTGCAGGGCGATCCGCAGTTCCGCCAGCGCATCGCCAAAGGCGCGCAGTTCCTCGACTCCCTGCTCGACAAGGAAGGCGTGATCTACGGCGTGACCACCGGCTACGGCGATTCCTGCGTGGTCGCGGTGCCGTTGCATCACGTCGAGGCGTTGCCGCGTCATCTGTACACCTTCCACGGCTGCGGCCTGGGCAAATTGCTGGACGCGCAAGCCACCCGCGCGGTACTGGCGGCACGCTTGCAGTCGCTCTGCCAGGGTGTCTCCGGGGTGCGCGTGGAGCTGCTGGAACGCCTGCAGGCATTCCTTGAGCACGACATCCTGCCACTGATACCAGAAGAAGGATCGGTTGGCGCCAGCGGTGATCTGACGCCGCTGTCTTACGTTGCCGCCACGCTGTCCGGCGAGCGTGAAGTGATCTATCGCGGCGAGCGCCGGCAAGCCGCCGATGTTCACCGCGAACTCGGGTGGCAGCCACTGGTGCTGCGTCCCAAGGAAGCCCTGGCACTGATGAACGGTACCGCCGTGATGACCGGGCTCGCCTGCCTGGCCTACGCCCGCGCCGATTATCTGCTGCAACTGGCCACGCGCATCACCGCGCTGAACGTGGTAGCGCTGCAAGGCAACCCGGAACATTTCGACGAGCGCCTCTTCGCCACCAAGCCACACCCCGGGCAGATGCAGGTCGCCGCCTGGTTGCGCAAGGACCTGGCCATCGACGCGCCGACCGCACCGCTGCATCGCCTGCAGGACCGCTATTCGCTGCGTTGCGCGCCGCATGTCCTCGGAGTGCTGGCCGACAGCCTGAACTGGCTGCGCTCGTTCATTGAAATCGAACTCAACAGCGCCAACGACAACCCGATCATCGATGCCGAGGCCGAACGCGTGCTGCACGGTGGGCACTTCTACGGCGGGCACATCGCGTTCGCCATGGACAGCCTGAAAAACCTCGTGGCCAACGTCGCCGACCTGCTGGATCGACAACTCGCCCTGTTGGTGGATGAGCGCTACAACCACGGTTTGCCCAGCAACTTGTCCGGGGCCACGGCCGATCGCGCCATGCTCAACCACGGCTTCAAGGCCGTGCAGATCGGTGCCAGCGCCTGGACCGCCGAAGCGCTGAAAAACACCATGCCCGCCAGCGTATTCTCCCGTTCCACCGAGTGCCACAACCAGGACAAGGTGAGCATGGGCACCATCGCCGCCCGTGATGCGATCCGCGTGTTGGAGCTGACCGAACAGGTCGCCGCCGCCACCTTGCTGGCTGCCAACCAAGGCGTCTGGTTGCGCGCCCAGGCCGAGGATGCGCGGCCACTGCCACCGGCTCTGGCGGCCATGCATGAAGCATTGGCCAAGGATTTCCCACCGGTCATTGAAGACCGTGCGCTGGAGGGCGAATTGCGCCTGTGCCTGCAACGTATCGCCGCACAACACTGGAGGCTGCATGCGTAGCAAGGGAGTGCTCTACACCGATACGCAAATCCTCGTGCCGTTCTTCGACGTCGACAGGATGAACGTCGTCTGGCACGGCCATTACGTCAAATACCTGGAAATCGCCCGCTGCGCCTTGCTGGACAAGATCGGCCACAACTACACGGCAATGTCCGAATCGGGCTATGCGTGGCCGGTGATCGACCTGCAATTGCGCTACATACGCGGTGCCCAGTTCGGCCAGACGCTCAACGTGCGCGCTAATCTGGTGGAGTGGGAGAACCGGTTGAAGATCAATTACCTGATCAGCGACCTGGAAACCGGCGAGCGCCTGACCCGTGGTGTTTCCGTACAGGTCGCCGTCGACATGAGCAATCGCGAAATGCAATTGGCCTCGCCGAAGGTATTTACCGACGCCGTGGCGAGGGCCTTACCATGATTTCCGGCCCTGTAGGAGCGAGCCTGCTCGCGATGGTCGCTAACGATGACGCTGGGCGCCTGTCACCCCGCGGTGCCCTCAGGTTTTTCGCGAGCATGCTCGCTCCTACAGTGTTCTGGCTGTTACTGGGCACTCCTGGGCTGGCCAACGCCTTCGACCTGCAACAGCTCAGCGAGCAACTGGCCAGGCCCGATGTCATCCACGGCAACTTCATCCAGGAAAAACGCCTGCGTGCCCTGCCCCAGCCACTGACCAGCAAGGGCACTTTCGTCCTGGCGAAGAATCACGGGTTGTTGTGGCTACTGAAAACGCCATTGCAACAAGACTACCGCATCACCCCCACAGGCATTGCCCGGCGTGATGCCGGCGGCTGGCAGATGTTGCCGGGCAAGAGCGCCGGCGCTGAGCAGAACCGCTTGTTCCTGGCCGTCCTGCAAGGCGACAGCAGTGGCCTGCAACGAGATTTCGAGCTGTCGCTCAGTGGCGACGCACAGAACTGGACACTGAAGTTGACGCCACGCTCGATGCTGCTCAAGCAGGTGTTCAACCAGATCAACATCACCGGCGGCGAACTGGTCCACAGCATCGAGCTGCTGGAAACCCAAGGTGACAGCACGCTGTTGCGCATGCAAGACAGCACCAGCGCGCTACCGTTAAGCGACACGGAGCAGCATGACTTTGCCGAGTGAGCGCAGGCTGCCCTGGCTGTTCCTGATCCTGCTGCTGGCAGTGCTGGCGCTCGCCGGCTGGCAATGGCGCGACGGCGCCCCGCTGTCGGCCAACCTGATGGAGCTGGTGCCCGGCACCGCGCCCGATGCGCTGGAACTGCGTGCCGAACAACGCATGCAGGAACCGCTGAATCGCGAAATGCTGGTGCTGGTTGGCCACACCGATCGCCAGCAAGCCATTGCCATGGCGCAAACACTGGGCGATCAGTGGCAAGCCAGCGGCCTGTTCGACAAGGTCCAATGGAACCTGCAAGCCGACTTGCCGGCCTTGCGCACGCAACTGCTGCAAGGCCGATTGGCCATGCTCGCGGCAGAAGATCGCGAACAACTGGTCGAACACCCCGATGCCTTTATCCAGCAACGGGTGCAGGCGCTGTTTGACCCCTTCACCGGTTTCAGCCTGGTGCCGAGCCAGGATGACTGGCTGGGCCTGACCGGGCGCATCCAGAACAGCCAGCCACAGCACGGTGCCGTGCAACTGGACATTGGCAGTGGCGCCTTGATCGCCGAAGCGGATGGCAAGCACTGGGTGCTGCTGCGGGCGCGCGCCACCGGCAATGCTTTCGACATGAACCTGCCACTGCAGGTCGCCGACCTCCTCCAGCACAGCCGTGAGGAGGCCGCACGAGACGATGTGCAACTGCTCGCCGCGAGTGGTTTGTTGTATGCGGCTAACGGCCAGCGCCAGGCTTCCCGTGAGATGACCTGGGTGGGGGGCGGTGCCACTGTCGGGATCCTGTTGTTGCTGTTGCTGGCCTTCCGTCGCTGGCGTGTCCTGCTGGCGTTTGTCCCGGTGCTGGTGGGCATGCTGTTCGGCGCGGTGGCCTGCGTGGCATTGTTCGGCCACATGCATGTGATGACGCTGGTGTTGGGTTCGAGTCTGATCGGTGTCGCCGTCGATTACCCGCTGCATTACCTGTCCAAGAGCTGGAGCCTGAAACCCTGGCACAGCTGGCCGGCGCTACGCCTGACCTTGCCAGGCCTGACCCTGAGCCTGATCACCAGTGCCATCGGCTACCTGGCCCTGGCCTGGACGCCCTTCCCGGCGCTGACCCAGATTGCCGTGTTCTCGGCGGCGGGACTGCTCGGTGCCTATTTGTCCGCGGTGTGCCTGCTGCCGGCGCTGCTCAAGGGCGCCGAACTGCGCCCGGCGCAATGGCCACTGCGCCTTAGCGAGTTCTTACTGGGACGCCGCGAAGCGTTGCTCAGGCATTTGAGCACGCCGGTATTGCTGGCACTGCTGATCGCTTTTTGTGCCGGCGGCCTGGTGCAGCTTGAGGCCCGCAACGACATCCGCCAATGGGTGGGCGCCCCGCAGCAGTTGACTGACGAAGCGCAGACCATTGCGCGAATCACGGGCTATCAACCCACCAGCCAGTTTTTCCTGGTGCAGGCGGCCGATCAACAGCAACTGCTCGAGCGCCAGGGCGCCCTGAGTGAACGCCTGGATCAATTGGTTGGCCTGCAGAAACTCCAGGGTTACCTGTCGCTCAATCAACTGGTCAGCCCGCCCAGCGAACAACGCAAGGTGCGCGAGGCGCTGGGCAGATTGTCGGCGTTCTGGCAGCCGTTGCTCGAGGTGGGCGTACCGGCACAGGCGCTGCAAGCAGAGTTGAGCCAGTTGCAGGCCCTGCCCATCGAAGACATCGACAGCGCACTGGCCGGCCCGTTGGCCGAGCCGTATCGCCTGTTGTGGCTGGGGCCGACCGCTAACGGCGTGGCGGCGATGGTCAGCTTGCAGGGCCTGAACAATCCTGCTCTGTTGCGGGTACAGGCCGAGGATTTGCCGGGCGTGAAGCTGGTGGATCGACTGGGCGAGTTGAATAACGTGTTCGCCGCCACCCAGGTCAGTGCCGCCGAACTGAAACTCGCCTCCTGCGTATTGATCGTGCTGGTGCTTGCCCTGCCGTTCGGTCTTGGCGGCGCGTTACGCATTGTGTCCCTGCCATTGCTGGCGGCGTTGTGCAGCCTGGCCAGTCTCGGCTGGCTGGGACAGCCATTGACCCTCTTCAGCCTGTTCGGCCTGCTGCTGGTGACGGCGATCAGTGTCGACTATGCCATCCTCATGCGCGAACAAGTCGGCGGAGCCGCCGTGAGCCTGCTGGGCACCTTGTTGGCCGCACTGACCACCTGGCTGTCCTTCGGCCTGCTGGCAGTGTCGAGCACGCCAGCGGTGAGCAACTTCGGCCTGTCGGTAAGCCTGGGCCTGATCTTCAGCTTCCTGCTGGCGCCCTGGGCCGGTCGCCAGGCGCATGCCGCCAGTCTCACGGAACCGACAACATGATGATCGCGCTGTTTTGGGCGATGGCCCTGGTACTGTTCGCCTTAGCGACCCGGGTCGGTCGCCATTTCGGCCTGATTCCAATCGTCAGCCAGTTGCTGCTGGCGACCCTCGGCTTGCCATTGCTGATGTACTTCTGGATCGAACCGCAATGGCAACTGAGCGGCGCGGCGCTGGTGTCACCGTCCTGGCTGAAGAACCTCTACAGCCTGAGTTTCGCGCTGCTGCTGGGCTATATCCTCAGCGATGTGATCGATCTGCAACTGGACCGCCAGAGCCTGAAAATCGCCCTGCCGAGTTTCTGCATTCCGTTTGCCTGCGGCCTGGCCACGGCCATCTGGCTGCTGCCACCGCAACCCTGGATCAGTTCGCTGGCGGTCGGCCTGCTGTTCGCCATTACCGCGATCCCGGTGTTGTACCTGTACCTGCGGCACATCGCTTACCCGCACGCCGCCACCCGGCGACTGGTGCAGACTGCGATTATCATCGACCTGACTTGCTGGACCCTGTTCGCCTTCGCCCAGGGCAGCCTGCACCTGAGCAGCCTGTTGCTACCCTTGGCCGGCGCATGCCTGCCCGTGCTCCTGCGGTTACTGGGCCTGCGTCAAACCTGGCTGTACAGCCTGGGCTTTTTCGCACTGCTGGTGGTCGCCGAACACTACAAGCTCAATGCCTTGATCTTCGGCATCGGTTACGTATTGATCATGGCGGCACTCAAGGCGCCGCTGGTCCTGCCGTTGCCGGCAATCTGGATGAGTCGCTTGCAGACGTACATCGCCATACCCCTGATACTCACCTTCGGTATCGTCCAGATCAACGTGCACAGCGCGATGGACAGCCTTGGCTGGGTGCAGCTGGCGGCCCTGCTGCTGTTGCCGATTGCCAGCAAGCTGCTGGGCAATTGGCTTGGCCTTGGCTGGGCCGGTGCCTCGTTCCAGGGCGCCAGCCGCTGGCGTGAAAGCATATTGCTGAACATTCGCGGCTTGAGCGAGATCGTCTTTCTCAACCTGCTGCTGCAACAACAGCTCATCAGCCCGGCGCTGTACTTTGCGTTGATGCTGATGGGCCTGGTCGCGACCCTGCTGCCGGCACTGGCCGGCATGCACCGCATCCCATTGATAGCTGCCGCCCCGGCAAGGAGCCCCCATGCCAATCGTTGAAATGCAACGTCGCCAGATCGTGGTCATCGGTGCAGGTCCGTCCGGCGCCATCGCCGCCGCGCTGCTCAAGCGCAAGGGACATGATGTACTGGTGATCGAGCGCCAGCATTTCCCGCGCTTTTCGATCGGCGAAAGCCTGCTGTCGCACTGCCTGGATTTCGTCGAAGAAGCGGGCATGCTCGATGCCGTCAATGCTGCGGGCTTCCAACTGAAAACCGGGGCCGCGTTTGCCTGGGGCGAGCGTTACAGTACGTTCGATTTCGGCGACACATTCACTCAGGGCAAGCCGACGACTTTTCAGGTCCAGCGCGCGGATTTCGACAAACTGCTGGCCGATCAGGCCGCACTGCAAGGCGTGGAAATCCGCTATGGCGAAACCATCGTCAGCGTCGATATCGACCAGGCCAAACCGCTGCTTGGCGTACGTCGCGAAGACGGCACCGAGTACCGCATAGAGGCTGACTTCATGCTCGACGCCAGCGGATACGGTCGCGTCCTCCCGCGCTTGCTTGACCTTGAAGCACCGTCGAATTTCCCGGTGCGCCAGGCGGTGTTCACCCATGTCGAAGACCACATCGACCACCCGAACTTCGATCGCACCAAGATCCTCATCACCACCCATCCTGTCCAGCGTGACATCTGGTTCTGGACCATTCCGTTCAGCGGCGGCCGCTGCTCGGTCGGCGTGGTGGCCGCCGCGCAACATTTCGAAGGTCGCAGCGATAACCTCGACGATTGCCTGCGCGGCTTCATTGCCGAGACGCCCAGCCTGGCCAGGGTACTGGACAACGCCGTATGGGACACGCCAGCACGCACCATCGGCGGTTACTCCGCCAACGTGAAAACCCTGCACGGGCCTGGTTTTGCGTTGCTGGGTAATGCGGCGGAATTTCTCGACCCGGTGTTTTCCTCTGGCGTGACCATCGCCATGCGCTCGGCGAGCATGGCCGCCGGGGTGCTGCACCGCCAGCTGCAAGGCGAGTCCGTGGACTGGCAGCGTGAATTCGCCGAACCGCTCAAGCGCGGGGTCGATACGTTCCGCTGCTACGTCGAGGGCTGGTACGCCGGGACTTTCCAGGACGTGATTTACTACCCGGATGGCAATGCGGAAATCCGCCGCATGATCAGCTCGATCCTCGCCGGCTATGCCTGGGACGAGCGCAATCCATTCGTCGCCGAACCGAAACGTCGTCTGCGGATGTTGTCAGAACTCTGTGCAAGGGATGCGACATGAGCGACTTGAGCAACGTGCTGCGCAAGCCCGTTGAAGGGTGTGCCTGATGATTCGAGTTCTGCTGCTCGGCTGCATCCTGCTGCTGAGCGCCTGCGCGAGCCAGGCGCCACTGCCCGCGCAGACCCCAAGCATGGCGTTGCCGCTGCAATTGCACATCCAGCGCCTGCAGGCCGAACAACGCCAGGACTGGGTACTGGTCATCCAGCGTGAAGGCCCTGCCATACGCTGGTCGATGATGGACTTGCTGGGTATTCCGCAGGCCCGCCAGAAACTGGTCGATAGCCATTGGCAAGCCGATGGCCTGTTGCCGCCTAACCCGGAAGCCCGTGAGCTGTTCGCCGCGTTGCTGTTTGCACTGACCCCCAGGGATGAACTGCCTGGCAACTATCCAAAGGCGTGGCAATACGGGGCGCAACGCTCGCTGCCAGCGCGCTGGGACGTCCGTTATTCACAACCATTGAGCTTCGAATTGAATTTGCCCAAAGGCCCGAAATATCTAATCACCCCCCTGAGCGGTGACGCACCATGACGGCTTACCTCAATGCCCTCGGGGTCGTCTGCGCCCTGGGCCGTGACAAACACGAAGTCGCCCGCCACCTGTTCGCCGGCGATTGCTCAGGCATGCGCAGCGAAGCCGGCTGGGTGCCGGAGCGGTCATTACCGGTGGGCGCGGTGCGTGGCGATCTCGTGCCGATTCCCGCGGAACTGGCCTGCCAACGCAGTCGTAACAATCAATTGCTGATGGAGGCCACACTGCAAATTCGCGGTGACATCGATCAGGCCATCCAGACCTACGGCCGCGACCGCATCGGCATCGTGCTGGGCACCAGTACGTCGGGCATCGACGAAGCCAGCCAGAGCCTGGCCCGCTACGTGCGCGAACAGCAATTTCCGGCGCAATACGACTATCAGCAACAGGAACTCGGCGCACCGGCAAACTTTCTCGCCGACTGGCTGCAAGTAAGCGGCCCGGCTTATGTGATTTCCACCGCCTGCACCTCCAGCGCACGCGCATTGATGAGTGCCCAGCGCCTGCTCGATCTGGGCGTGTGCGATGTGGTGCTGTGCGGTGGAGTCGACACATTGTGCAAGCTGACGCTCAACGGCTTTTCGGCACTCGAAGCGGTGTCCGGGCAACGCTGCAATCCGTTTTCAGTGAACCGCAACGGCATCAACATCGGCGAGGCCGCCGTGCTGTTCCTGATGAGCAAGCAGCCTGGCGACAGCCAGCCGATTGCCCTGCTTGGCAGTGGCGCCAGTTCCGATGCGCACCACATTTCCGCGCCAGAACCCACCGGCCGCGGCGCCCAACAGGCAATGCGCAAGGCCTTGAGCCGGGCCAGTCTGCGGCCTGAGCAAATCGCCTACCTGAACCTGCATGGCACCGCCACCCAACACAACGACGCCATGGAAAGCCACGCAGTGGCGGCGGTGTTCCCGGCCGGCGTGCCCTGTTCTTCGACCAAGCCCATGACCGGTCATACCCTTGGCGCGGCCGGCGCGCTGGAAGCCGCCTTCTGCTGGTTGAGCCTGAGTGACGACAACCGCAAGCACCTCCTGGCCCCACATGTCTGGGACGGCCAGGCCGATCCCGAGCTACCTGCCCTCAAATGGGTGACTCCCGCCGATCGCCTGGCGTCCATTGGACCTCGCTACCTGATGAGCAACTCCTTCGCCTTCGGTGGCAACAACGTCAGCCTGATTATCGGAGACGCCCCATGATTGACTGGCCGCTCGCCGAACTGCTGCCCCATGCTGGCGACATGATTCTCATCGAGCAGATCCTGGCATTCGATGAAGAGCAGATTCACACACGCCTCAGGGTCAAGCCCGACGGTCTGTTCAACCTCCCCGACGGCAGCCTGCCGGCCTGGGTCGGGATTGAACTGATGGCCCAGAGCGTCGCGGCCTTCGCAGGTTGCCATGCGCGCCAGCGCGGCGATGCAACGCAGCTGGGCTTTTTGCTCGGCTCTCGCAAGTTCGAATGCAACGTCGACCGTTTTCCCGCCGGCACCGAACTGACCCTGCATGGCATCCGCTCGCTGGAAGATGACAACGGCATGGGCGTGTTCGAGTGCCACATCAACGCACCCGGCATTCACGCCAGCGCCCGCCTGAACGTGTATCGCCCGCCTCAGGCGGCTCAATATCTTGATGAATCCGAAGGAGTCCAGTCATGACTGAATTCGTACTGGTCACCGGTTCCAGCCGTGGCATCGGCCGCGCGATTGCCCTGCGCCTGGCCCAGGCCGGGCATGACATCGTGCTGCATTGCCGCAGTGGCCTGGCGGATGCCCAAGCTGTACAAGTGGAAATCGAGGCCCTGGGTCGCACTGCGCGCATCCTGCAATTCGATGTGTCCGACCGCGCCCGCTGCAAAGCCATCCTTGAGGCCGACGTCGACACCCATGGCGCGTACTATGGCGTGGTGCTCAACGCCGGGCTGACGCGTGACGGTGCTTTTCCGGCGCTGAGCGAGGATGATTGGGATAAGGTGATGCGCACCAACCTCGACGGTTTCTACAACGTGCTGCACCCGGTGATGATGCCGATGATCCGTCGGCGCGCCGCCGGGCGAATCGTGTGCATCACGTCGGTGTCCGGCTTGATCGGCAATCGCGGCCAGGTCAACTACAGCGCTTCGAAGGCCGGGTTGATCGGCGCGGCGAAGGCGTTGGCGATCGAGTTGGGCAAGCGCAAGATCACCGTCAACTGTGTCGCACCCGGCCTGATCGACACAGCCATGCTCGATGAAAACGTGCCGGTGGAAGAAATGATGAAAATGATCCCCGCACAACGCATGGGCACCCCTGAAGAGGTGGCCGGCGCGGTGAATTTCCTGATGTCGGCGGAAGCCTCGTACATCACCCGGCAGGTGCTGGCCGTCAACGGAGGCCTGTGCTGATGAAACGTGTCGTCGTCACCGGCATGGCCGGCATCACCTCGCTGGGCAGCGATTGGGCAACCATCGCCGACCACTTCGCAGCCAACCGCAGCGGCATTCGCCGCATGGACGAATGGGACCGCTTCACTGAACTCAATACGCGCCTGGCCGGGCCTATCGATGACTTCATCGTGCCGAGCCACTGGACGCGCAAACAACTGCGCAGCATGGGCCGCGTTTCACGACTGGCCGTGGGCGCTGCGGAGCGGGCGTTGGCCGATGCCGGATTGCTCGATGACGAATCGATCAAGGACGGACGCATGGGTGTTGCCTGCGGGTCCTCCACGGGCAGCACCGACGAGATCAAGGCATTCGGCAACATGCTGCTCAACTCGGTGGCCGAAGGCCTGAACGCCAATTCCTACGTGCGCATGATGCCCCACACCACGGCGGCCAACATCAGCATCTTTTTCGGCCTCACCGGCCGCCTGATCCCCACCTCCAGCGCCTGCACCAGCGGCAGCCAGGGCATCGGCTATGCCTATGAAGCCATCAAGTTCGGGCGCCTGCCGCTGATGCTCGCCGGCGGCGCCGAAGAACTGTGCCCGACCGAAGCCATGGTGTTCGATGCGCTCTACGCCACCAGCCTGAAAAACAACGCACCGCACACTACCCCGCGCCCCTATGACAAAGGGCGCGACGGCCTGGTGATCGGTGAAGGCGGCGGCATGCTGGTGCTCGAAGAACTGGAACACGCGCTGGCACGAGGTGCCCGTATTCATGCCGAGCTCGTTGGTTTCGGCAGCAATGCCGACGGCCAGCACACCACCCGCCCGGAGCAAGTCACCATGCGCCGGGCCATGGAGTTGGCCCTGGAAGATGCGGGCTTGAGCCCTGCCGACATCGGCTACGTCAACGGTCACGGCACGGCCACCGAACAGGGCGACATCGCCGAAACCCTGGCCACCAGCAGCCTGTTCGGCGAACACATGCCGATCAGTTCACAAAAAAGCTTCCTCGGTCACACACTCGGCGCCTGCGGCGCGCTGGAGTCCTGGTTCAGTATCGAAATGATGAACAGCGACCTGTACGTCCATACCCTGAACCTTGATGAAGTCGACCCGCACTGCGGCAAGCTCGACTACCTGCGCGGCGAGTTTCGGCAGATGAGCAATCAGTTTGTGATGAACAATAACTTTGCGTTTGGCGGGGTGAATACGTCGCTGATTTTCAAGCGCTGGGCGTAGGCGGCGAGCGCACTTCAATCCCTTGTAGGAGCGAGCAGGCTCGCGACGGACTAAAGAACGCCGCGTGTCCCCAGGAAACAAACGACATCGTTGACGACCATCGCGAGCAGGCTCTCTCCTACACAGGGACGGTGCAGCCTTCATGGTTTCAACGGCTCAACCTTCCTCGTCAACAACTCCACAAACGCCCGCGCCATCGGCGACTTCTGGTCCTTGCGCTGCACCAGCCACACCGCCGACACCGCTGCCGGATCGAGCAGCGGTCGATAGACCACGCCGTCAATGCGCATCCGCTGATAAGACGCCGGCAGCACCGACACACCCAGCCCCGCGGCCACCAATCCAATGATGGTCATCGCCTCGCCGGCCTCCTGGGCGAAGTGGGGGCTGAATCCGGCGTCCCGGGCCAGACTCAGCAGTTGCGCATACAGGCCGCTACCGTAGCTGCGCGGGAAGAATACGAAGGGCTCGAGGGCCAGGGCTGACAGGAACAAGCCCTCCTCACTGTTCTTCACCAGCGGATGCTTGGAGCTGAGCACCGCGACCAGGGGCTCGCGCATCAGTTCGACGACGCTGAGGGAGTCTGGCAGCCCCAGCGGGCGCATGATCCCGACCTCGATCGACTCATCCACCAGCGCATCGGCCACCTGGGTGCTGCTCATTTCCCGCAAATTCAAATGCACCGCCGGAAAGCGCTGGCGAAACGAAAAAATCGCCTGGGGAATCGTTGAGTTGAATGGTGCCGACGAGGTGAAGCCGATTTTCAGTTCGCCCAACTCGCCCAGCTGCGCTCGCCGCGCCACATCCGCCGCCTTGTCGACCTGCGCCAGCACCAGGCGCGCCTCTTCCAGGAACAGTCGACCGGCCTCGCTCAATTCGACCCGACGATTGGTACGCTCGAACAATCGCGCACCCACTTCCTGCTCCAGGGCCTGGATCTGCTGGCTCAGCGGCGGCTGCGAGATGCCAAGGGCCTGCGCAGCGCGGCCGAAGTGCAATTCTTCGGCGACGGCGATGAAGTAACGCAGATGACGCAATTCCATGAAAACCCCATTAGGTCGTTAAAGCTATCAAACAGGTCGAACAATATATTGGATTGAATCATTAGCCAGCTATATGCTTTTTTCATTCCCTGACGGGCTGCGCTCCTCCGAGGTCCACCGTGAAAACTGCTGTCGCTCCACTTACCCATGAAGTTCCTCCCGCCACACCAGTCGATGTGGCTGCCGAGCTGAAAGAGATCTACATCGAAAAAGGCACGCCAGCCTTCATGCGCACGGTGCTGGCGCTGTTTTGCGGCGGCTTCGCGACGTTTGCCCTGCTCTACTGCGTGCAACCGATGATGCCGCTGCTGTCCCACGAATACTCGATCAACGCGGCGCAGAGCAGCCTGATTCTCTCGGTAGCCACGGGCATGCTTGCCATTGGCCTGCTGATCACCGGCCCGATCTCCGATCGCGTCGGGCGCAAACCGGTGATGGTGGCGGCGCTGTTTGCCGCCGCACTGTGCACCATGGCCAGCGCGATGATGCCGAGCTGGCACGGTGTCCTGGCGATGCGCGCGCTGATTGGACTGTCGTTGAGCGGCCTGGCGGCGGTGGCGATGACCTATTTGAGCGAAGAGATTCACCCGCAGCACATCGGCCTCGCCATGGGTTTGTACATCGGCGGCAACGCCATCGGCGGGATGAGCGGGCGTCTTATCACCGGTGTCTTGATCGACTTCGTCAGCTGGCACACGGCAATGCTGGTGATCGGAGGTCTGGCACTGATTGCGGCAGCAGTATTCTGGAAAATCCTCCCCGAATCGCGCAACTTCCGCGCCCGCTCGCTGCACCCGCGCAGCCTGGTCGACGGCTTTACCATGCATTTTCGCGATGCCGGGCTACCGCTGCTGTTCCTCGAGGCCTTTGTGCTGATGGGTGCGTTCGTCACCCTGTTCAACTACATCGGCTACCGCCTGCTGGCCGAGCCTTACCACATGGAACAGGCCTTCGTCGGATTACTCTCGGTGGTGTACCTCTCAGGTATCTACAGTTCGGCGAAAATCGGCTCGCTGGCCGACAAAATCGGCCGCCGCAAAGTGCTTTGGAGCACTATCGCGCTGATGATCGGCGGTCTCGCCCTGACGATGTTCACGCCATTGCCGCTGGTCATCATCGGCATGCTGGTCTTCACCTTCGGTTTCTTCGGCGCCCACTCCGTCGCCAGCAGTTGGATCGGCCGCCGTGCCACCAAGGCCAAGGGCCAGGCATCCTCCTTGTACCTGTTCAGCTACTACGCAGGAGGAAGCATCGCCGGCACGGCCGGCGGCGTGTTCTGGCACTGGGCTGGCTGGAATGGAATCGGCTTGTTCATTGGTGGACTGCTGGCCGTGGCATTACTGGTCGCCCTGAAGCTGGCAAAGTTGCCGCCGCTGCATGGTGTAAAAGCCTGAAATCGGCCTCCACAAACAAATGTGGGAGCGAGCCTTCTCGCGAAAGGGCTTCACACTCAACATCCTGGCTGACTGATCCACCGCTTTCGCGAGCAGGCTCGCTCCCACATTGAAGCCGGGCGCTGGTTACTCGTGATACTGCGCCGACAACTCATGCACGGCGCGCAAGAACGCACCCGCATGTTCCGGATCGACTTCCGGAGTAATGCCATGGCCGAGGTTGAACACGTGGCCGCTGCCTTTGCCGTAGCTGGCCAGGATACGCCCGACCTCAGCGCGAATGGCTTCAGGCTTGGCGTAGAGCACGGTCGGGTCCATGTTGCCTTGCAGGGCAACTTTGCTGCCGACACGCTCGCGGGCGCTGCCGATGTCGCACGTCCAGTCCAGACCCAGCGCGTCGGCGCCAGCGTCGGCAATGCTTTCCAGCCACAGGCCGCCGTTCTTGGTAAACAGGATGACCGGAACCTTGCGGCCTTCGTGCTCGCGGATCAGGCCGCTGACGATTTTGCGCATATAAGCCAGGGAGAATTCCTGGTACGCCGCCGCCGAGAGGCTGCCGCCCCAGCTGTCGAAGATCTGTACCGCTTGCGCGCCGGCCAGGATCTGGCCGTTGAGGTAGCTGGTGACCGTCTGCGCGAGCTTGTCCAGAAGCAGGTGCAAGGCTTGCGGGTTGTCGTAGAGCATGGTTTTGGTCTTGCGGTAGTCTTTCGACGAGCCGCCTTCGACCATGTAGGTAGCCAGTGTCCATGGGCTGCCGGCGAAGCCGATCAGCGGCACGCGGCCGTTCAGTTCACGGCGAATGGTGCTGACCGCGTCCATCACATAACCCAGGTCTTTCTGCGGATCAGGAATCGGCAGGGCTTCAATGTCGGCCAGGGTGCTGACGACCTTCCTGAAGCGCGGGCCTTCGCCGGTTTCGAAGTACAGGCCCTGGCCCATGGCATCGGGAATGGTCAGGATGTCGGAGAAGAGGATCGCCGCGTCCAGTTGCGGATAGCGGTCGAGCGGCTGCAGCGTGACTTCGCAAGCGAACGCCGGGTTCATGCACAGGCTCATGAAATCGCCGGCCTTGGCACGGCTGGCGCGGTATTCAGGCAGGTAGCGACCGGCCTGACGCATCATCCACACGGGAGTGACGTCTACGGGTTGCTTGAGCAGGGCGCGCAGGAAACGGTCGTTCTTCAGGGCAGTCATGTCGGCATCCGGAAAAAAAGTGCGGGCATTTTCTCAGAGCCGGACGCAAAAGGCACGAATGCAGGTCAGCCTTTTGTCTATCGGGTCAATTTGTCGCGCTGAAACACAGTATTCGTATCACCACCAAACGACTGTGGGAGCGAGCCTGCTCGCGAAGGGGCCTGTAACATCCAACATTGATGTTGACTGACAGACCGCTTTCGCGAGCAGGCTCGCTCCCACAGGGGTATTGCTTTTGGCTCTAGAGCGGGCTTAAACGCCCAGGTAATCCAGGATCCCTTCGGCTGCATTACGGCCTTCGAAGATCGCCGTCACCACCAGGTCAGAGCCGCGAACCATGTCGCCACCGGCGAAGATTTTCGGGTTGCTGGTCTGGTGCTTGTACTGCCCCTGTTCCGGCGCTACTACACGGCCCTGGCTATCGGTCTGGATGCTGAACTGCTCGAACCACGGCGCAGGGCTCGGACGGAAACCGAAGGCGATGACCACGGCGTCGGCCGGGATGATCTCCTCGGAGCCCGGGATCGGCTCGGGGCTGCGACGGCCACGGGCATCCGGCTCGCCGAGACGGGTCTCGACCACCTTCACGCCTTCGACCCTGTCTTCACCGACAATCGCAATCGGCTGGCGGTTGTAGAGGAATTTCACGCCTTCTTCCTTGGCGTTCTTCACCTCTTTGCGCGAGCCCGGCATGTTCGCTTCGTCACGACGATAGGCACAGGTTACCGACTTGGCACCCTGGCGGATCGAAGTACGGTTGCAGTCCATCGCGGTGTCGCCACCGCCGAGTACCACGACCTTCTTGCCTTTCATGTCGACGAAATCTTCCGGCGACTTTTCGAAGCCCAGGTTGCGGTTGACGTTGGCGATAAGGAAGTCCAGGGCGTCGTACACGCCCGGCAGGTCTTCACCGGCAAAGCCGCCCTTCATGTAGGTGTAGGTGCCCATGCCCATGAAAACGGCATCGTATTCTTCGAGCAGTTGCTCCATGGTCACGTCCTTGCCCACCTCGGTGTTGAGGCGGAACTGGATGCCCATGCCGGTGAAGACTTCGCGGCGATTGCTCAGCACGGTCTTTTCAAGCTTGAACTCGGGGATGCCGAAGGTCAGCAGGCCACCGATTTCCGGGTTCTTGTCGAACACCACCGGCGTCACGCCGCCACGCACCAGCACGTCGGCACAGCCCAGGCCCGCCGGGCCCGCGCCGATGATCGCGACACGCTTGCCGGTCGGCTTGACCTTGGACATGTCCGGGCGCCAGCCCATGGCGAACGCGGTGTCGGTGATGTACTTCTCCACCGAACCGATGGTCACCGCGCCGAAACCGTCGTTCAGGGTGCAGGCACCCTCGCACAGACGGTCTTGCGGGCACACCCGGCCGCAGACTTCCGGCAGGGTGTTGGTCTGGTGGGACAGCTCGGCGGCCTGGAGGATGTTGCCCTCGGCCACCAGTTTCAGCCAGTTGGGAATGAAGTTGTGCACCGGGCACTTCCATTCGCAATACGGGTTACCACAACCCAGGCAGCGGTGGGCCTGGTCGGCCGACTGCTGGGGTTTGAACGGTTCGTAGATTTCCACGAACTCTTTCTTGCGTTGACGCAACAGTTTCTTCTTCGGATCCTTGCGCCCGACCTCGATGAACTGGAAGTCATTATTCAGACGTTCAGCCATTTTAAAACCTCATCAAACTCTTCAGGCGCATATCACTGCGGGTTGGCACGGGTGCTGGAAAGCAACGATTTCAGGGAGGCAGCCTTGGGCTTGACCAACCAGAAACGACGCACGTAATCATCGAGGTTCTCGGCGAGTTCACGACCCCACTCGCTGTCGGTTTCCTCGACGTACTCGTTCAGCACGCGTTGCAAATGGCTGCGGTAGGCTTCCATCGCCTCGCCGCTGATCCGCTGGATTTCCACCAGTTCGTGGTTGACCCGGTCAACGAAGGTGTTGTCCTGGTCGAGCACGTAGGCGAAACCGCCGGTCATGCCAGAGCCGAAGTTATAACCGGTCTTGCCCAGGACGCAGACGAAACCACCGGTCATGTACTCGCAGCAGTGATCGCCAGTGCCTTCCACGACGGTGTGGGCACCGGAGTTACGCACGGCGAAACGCTCACCCGCGGTACCGGCGGCGAACAACTTGCCGCCAGTGGCGCCGTACAGGCAGGTGTTGCCGATGATGGCACTGTCCTGGGTCTTGTAGAGGCTGCCCTTGGGCGGAACGATCACCAGCTTGCCGCCGGTCATGCCCTTGCCGACGTAGTCGTTGGCGTCACCTTCCAGGTACATGTTCAGGCCGCCGGCGTTCCATACACCGAAGCTCTGGCCGGCCGTGCCCTTGAAGCGGAACGTGATAGGCGCATTGGCCATGCCCTGGTTGCCGTGCTTACGGGCGATGTCGCCGGAGATCCGCGCGCCGATGGAACGGTCGCAGTTGCAGATATCCAGTTCGAATTCGGCGCCGCTCTTGTCGTTGATCGCCGAGGTGGCCATCTCGACCATTTTCTCGGCAAGCAGGCCTTTGTCGAACGGTGGGTTGCGGTCTACGCCACAGAACTGCGGTTTGTCCGCCGGCACGTGGTCGCTGCCCAGCAACGGGGTCAGGTCGAGGTGATGCTGCTTGGCGGTCTGGCCTTCGAGGACTTCCAGCAGATCGGTACGGCCGATCAACTCTTCGAGGGAGCGCACGCCCAGCTTGGCCAGCCACTCACGGGTCTCTTCGGCGACGTAGGTGAAGAAATTCACCACCATGTCGACGGTACCGATGTAGTGATCCTTGCGCAGCTTCTCGTTCTGGGTCGCGACGCCGGTGGCGCAGTTGTTCAGGTGGCAGATGCGCAGGTATTTGCAGCCCAGGGCGATCATTGGTGCGGTGCCGAAGCCGAAACTTTCAGCGCCGAGGATGGCTGCCTTGATCACGTCGAGGCCGGTCTTCAGGCCGCCGTCGGTCTGCACCCGGACTTTGCCGCGCAGGTCGTTGCCGCGCAGGGTCTGGTGGGTTTCGGCCAGGCCGAGTTCCCACGGAGCGCCCGCGTATTTGATCGAGGTCAGTGGCGATGCGCCGGTGCCGCCGTCGTAGCCGGAGATGGTGATCAAGTCCGCGTAGGCCTTGGCCACACCGGCGGCGATGGTGCCGACGCCCGCTTCCGCTACCAGCTTCACCGAAACCAGCGCCTTCGGGTTGACCTGCTTGAGGTCGAAAATCAGCTGCGACAAGTCTTCGATCGAATAGATGTCGTGGTGCGGCGGTGGCGAAATCAGGGTCACGCCCGGCACTGCATAACGCAGCTTGGCGATCAGGCCGTTGACCTTGCCGCCTGGCAGCTGACCACCTTCGCCCGGCTTGGCGCCTTGGGCAACCTTGATCTGCAGCACTTCAGCGTTGACCAGGTACTCCGGGGTCACACCGAAACGGCCAGTCGCAACCTGCTTGATTTTCGAGCTCTTGATGGTGCCGTAGCGCGCCGGGTCTTCACCACCTTCACCGGAGTTGGAACGCGCACCGAGGCGGTTCATGGCTTCGGCCAGGGCTTCGTGAGCTTCAGGCGACAGGGCGCCCAGCGAGATACCGGCGGAGTCGAAGCGCTTGAGCACCGATTCCAGCGGTTCGATTTCGCTCATGTCCAGCGGGGTGTCGAGGGTCTTGACCTTGAGCAGGTCACGGATCATCGACACCGGGCGGTTATCCACCAGCGAGGTGTATTCCTTGAACTTGCTGTAGTCGCCCTGCTGCACGGCGGCTTGCAGGGTGTTGACCACGTCCGGGTTGTACGCGTGATATTCGCCACCGTGGACGAACTTCAGCAGGCCGCCTTGCTGAATCGGCTTGCGCGGGCTCCAGGCTTCGGTGGCCAAGGCTTTCTGCTCGGCTTCGATGTCGACAAAACGCGCCCCCTTGATGCGGCTTGGCACGCCCTTGAAGCTCAGGTTGCAGACTTCCTCGGACAGGCCGATGGCTTCGAACAACTGTGCGCCACGGTACGAAGTGATGGTCGAGATGCCCATCTTCGAGAGGATCTTGAGCAGGCCCTTGGTGATGCCTTTACGGTAGTTCTTGAACACCTCGTACAGGTCGCCCAACACTTCACCGGTACGGATCAGGTCGCCCAGCACTTCGTAGGCCAGGAACGGATAAACGGCAGAGGCACCGAAACCGATCAACACGGCGAAGTGATGCGGATCGCGAGCGGTCGCGGTTTCCACCAGGATGTTGGAGTCGCAGCGCAGGCCCTTCTCGGTCAGGCGGTGGTGTACCGCGCCGGTGGCGAGGGAGGCGTGGATCGGCAACTTGCCCGGGGCAATGTGACGGTCACTCAGGACGATCTGCGTACGACCGGCGCGCACGGCTTCTTCAGCCTGATCGGCAACGTTGCGGATCGCCGCTTCGAGGCCGACGCTTTCGTCGTAGTTGAGGTCGATTTTCTGACGTTCGAAGCCAGGACGATCGAGGTTCATCAGCGAGCGCCACTTGGCCGGGGAAATGACCGGCGAGCTGAGGATCACGCGCGACGCGTGTTCCGGCGACTCCTGGAAGATGTTGCGCTCGGCACCGAGGCAGATTTCCAGCGACATGACGATGGCTTCACGCAGCGGGTCGATCGGCGGGTTGGTCACCTGCGCGAACTGCTGGCGGAAATAGTCGTAAGGCGTACGCACGCGCTGGGACAGCACGGCCATCGGCGTATCGTCGCCCATCGAGCCCACGGCTTCGTAGCCTTGCTCGCCAAGCGGGCGCAGCACCTGGTCGCGCTCTTCGAACGTGACCTGGTACATCTTCATGTATTGCTTGAGCTGGTCGACGTCGTAGAACGCCGAACCGTGGTCGTTGTCTTCCATGGTCGCCTGGATACGCAGGGCGTTCTTGCGCAGCCATTGCTTATACGGATGACGTGACTTGAGACGGTTGTCGATGGCATCGGTGTCGAGGATCTGACCGGTCTCGGTGTCCACGGCAAAGATCTGGCCAGGCCCCACGCGGCCCTTGGCGATCACGTCTTCAGGCTGGTAGTTCCAGACACCGATTTCCGAAGCCAGGGTGATGAAACCGTTCTTGGTGGTGACCCAGCGCGCCGGACGCAGGCCGTTACGGTCGAGCAGGCACACTGCGTAGCGACCGTCGGTCATTACCACGCCCGCCGGGCCGTCCCACGGCTCCATGTGCATTGAGTTGTACTCGTAGAACGCACGCAGGTCCGGGTCCATGGTCTCGACGTTCTGCCACGCAGGCGGAATGATCATCCGCACGCCGCGGAACAGGTCGATACCACCGGTGACCATCAGCTCGAGCATGTTGTCCATGCTCGAGGAGTCGGAACCGACACGGTTGACCAGCGGGCCGAGTTCTTCCAGATCCATCAGATCGTTGGCGAACTTGGTGCGACGGGCCACGGCCCAGTTGCGGTTGCCGGTGATGGTGTTGATCTCGCCGTTGTGCGCCAGGAAGCGGAACGGTTGGGCCAGCGGCCATTTCGGCAGGGTATTGGTGGAGAAGCGCTGGTGGAACACGCAAATCGAGGTTTGCAGGCGCTCATCGCTCAGGTCTGGATAGAAGGCGGTCAGGTCCGCCGGCATCATCAGGCCTTTATAGATAATGGTCTTGTGCGAAAAGCTGCAGACGTAGTGGTCGGTATCGGCGGCGTTGGCCACCGATGAACGACGACGAGAGGTGAACAGCTTGACGGCCATGTCCTGGTCGCTCAGGCCTTCGCCACCGATGAACACCTGCTCGATCTGTGGCAGGCGCTCAAGGGCCAGGCGGCCGAGGACGCTGGTGTCGATCGGCACTTTGCGCCAGCCGACCAACTGCAGGCCGGCAGCCAGGATCTCGCGGTTCATGTTCTCGCGAGCGGCTTGGGCCTTGACCGGGTCCTGGTTGAAGAAAACCATGCCCACCGCGTATTGCTTGGGCAGTTCGACGCCGAAGGTTTCCTGGGCGATGGCTCGCAGGAACACGTCCGGCTTTTGAATCAGCAGACCGCAACCGTCACCGGTCTTGCCGTCAGCATTAATCCCACCGCGGTGGGTCATGCAGGTCAGGGCCTCGATGGCCGTTTGCAAAAGGGTATGACTGGGCTCGCCCTGCATATGGGCAATCAGGCCGAAACCGCAGTTATCCTTGAATTCATCTGGTTGGTACAGACCTGCTTTCATAGACACTTTCTCACCAGGCTGCCCCTTATCGAGGCAAATTTCTTTTCAATTCAACCACTTACCATCCGCGCCGAACGTACGCCAGCTTTGCGGGGGCAAAAGGGAGGTCATTGTACACACCGACACTTGGCCTCACAAATTTGGCGACGAAATGTCGCAAATCTATGTCGCATTTGTGAAAGGTTTAAAGCGATCTGCTGTGCTAGTCAAAACTTTTTTTAATTTTGACCGCTACGACTCAAAGACTACTGTGACGCAGACACCACAAGGCACGCAGCCCGGAAGGTTGCGCGCACTTGTAGAAATTTTGAGGTGCTTGGAGAGGCGGCCTGGGTAAGGCCGCCGAATCTTCAGCGAGTTGTTGCCAGTTCCTGTTGGACGCTGGCGACAGTGCGAGGCCAAGGTTTACCAGCCTGGACCTTCGCTGGCAAGGCCTTGATGGCGGAAACGGCTGCATCACGATTGGCGAAGTTGCCATAGGTGATCACGTAGAGCGGTTTGCCGTTGAGGACTTTCTTGAAATAACGGTACTCGCCGCCTTGCTCCTTGACGAAGCTTTGCGCGGCCGTTTCCGAGCTGGTGCCGAGGATCTGCACCACGTAGTTGCCCGGCGCCTGACCGGCGTACCAGGTGCCACCGGCAGCCTTGGCAGCGGTCGCTGGCTTCTCGGCCGGCTTGGCAGCAACGGCGGCTGGCTTGGCTGGCGCTGGAGCTGGAGCCGGCTTGGCAACCGGAGCAGGCGCTGGCTTGGCGGTAGCGACCTGGGTCGGTGCAGGCGTCGGTTTGGCGGTTGGCGTTGGCGCAGGACCGGCTGGAACACCCGCTGGCGGTGCAATGGTGGTCACGGTCGGCGGCGTCGCGCTGGAACCCTCGACCGGCACGCCGTCATCGCCCTCGGTAATGCCACCCGCCGCTTCGGCCAATGGCGCCCGCATGACGGGCTGCGAATTACCGACCAACGGCAATGGCGTTGGTTGCGTATTGCCCGCGAACTCGACGGCCGGAGCACCGCCCGACGAACCCTGGCCAAGCGGCAGTTGCGCCTGTTCATTGGCAGGCGCACCCGTGGTCGGTGCCTTGCTGCGACCGGGCATCAACCAGGCGGCGGCTACCGCGACCACAACGACGGCGGAAATCGCCAATACGTGTTTCTTCGGCATATTGAACCCCATACTTGGACGCTTCACCGCTGAGCGGCTGGCAATCATGGCTTCGATCATCGCATCGCGGGCAACCTGATTGATGTTGCCAGGCCAACCCTCGGAGCTTTCGTGAATATCAGAGATCTGATTTACAGTGAAAAGTTCGATACCCCGGCCGGCGCCTTCAAGCCGCTGCTCCAGGTATTCACGCGTTTCCTCTTCGGTGTAAGGCTGCAGCTCGATAACGTGGAAGCGTTCTTCCTCAAGTTGCAAGGCCTCAAGCTGAGCGATCATCGAAGACTCGCCGAACAGGAACACATGCGGACGGCCTTCCGGAGCTCCTGCGGCCAGGGCCATCAAGGCTTCAAGCGCAGACTCGTCGAGCTGCTCGGCGTCATCGACCAGCAGATAGACTTCCTGCCCAGTCAGAGCAAGCTGCACCACCTGTTTCAGAATTGCCCCGATCTCAGCCTGGGCAACGTCCAGTGCCTGGGCAACCTGGCGCAACACGCCAGCCGAATCACCCGCACCACGGGCGGAAACCACCACGCTTTGCACGGTCTGCTTGTTGGTACTGGCCACCAGGGCCTGACGCAGCAGGGTCTTGCCACTGCCATGCGGACCTGTGACCACCAACAGCAACTGGCTGTAACGCGCCAGATGGTGCAACTGCCCCAGCACCGGCTTGCGCTGGGCAGGGAAAAACTTGAAGCCAGGGACCCGTGGAGCAAAAGGGTCATGACTCAACTGGTAGTGGCCGAGGAAAGCCTCGTCGGCATGCAAACTAGTCATCGCGTTCTTATTAACCTTTAAGCTGAGCCAGGGCGCGGTAATCCGCTCCCAGCGTGGCCTGTAGAACCTCTTTCGGATAATCGTCGGTCACTACCGCTTCGCCCATGTGGCGCAGCAGCACCAGGCGCAAACGACCGTCGATCACTTTCTTGTCAATTGCCATGTGTTCGAGAAAATCGGCTGCCGTCATTTCTTCAGGCGGAATAACCGGCAAGCCGGCGCGCTGGAACAGGCGAATGCCGCGATCGCGTTCCTGTTCGCTGATCCAGCCCAGGCGCGCGGACATCTCCAAAGCCATGACAGTGCCAGCAGCCACCGCTTCACCATGTAGCCAGACACCATAGCCCATGTGGGTCTCGATGGCGTGACCGAAGGTGTGCCCCAGGTTGAGCGTTGCCCGTACTCCCGTCTCTTTCTCGTCGGCGCCGACCACGGCAGCCTTGGCCGCACAGGAGCGCTCGATGGCATAGGTGAGGGCTTGCTGATCCAGGTTGCGCAGGCGGTCGACGTTGTCTTCGAGCCAGGTCAGGAACGGCTCATCGCAGATCAACCCGTACTTGATGACTTCGGCCAGGCCGGCGGACAGCTCGCGGGCCGGCAGCGTATTGAGGGAGGCGGTGTCGATAAGCACGACGTTCGGCTGATAGAAGGCGCCGACCATGTTCTTGCCCAGCGGATGATTGATACCGGTCTTGCCTCCCACCGAAGAGTCGACTTGCGACAACAGCGTGGTGGGAACCTGGATGAAATCGACACCGCGCTGGTAGCAGGCAGCCGCGAAACCGGCCATGTCGCCAATCACGCCGCCACCCAGGGCGATCACCGTGGTGCGCCGATCGTGCCGTGCGGTCAGCAGACCGTCGAAAATCAATTGCAGGGTTTCCCAGGTCTTGAAGGCCTCGCCGTCGGGCAACACCACGGAAATCACCGAGAACTGCGCAAGGCTGCGGGTCAGGCGTTCGAGATAGAGCGGCGCAACGGTTTCATTGGAAATGATTGCCACTTGCCGTCCGCGAATATGCGGGGCCAGCAGTTCAGGCTGGTCCAACAAACCTTCGCCAATATGAATCGGGTAGCTGCGCTCGCCTAGATCGACCTTGAGTGTCTGCATGTGTCCCCACAGTGAAGATGGAATCAGGCAACCTGCCTTGGGTTAACGAATGTCTAAGGCCACCGCTGGTGTGACGTCGCTCGATGGCCATTCGCCACAACCTCGAGCGGTCATGGCAGGAGGCCGAGGATAGCGCATTTCGTGCGACGCTTTAACGGGGCGGCAATTGCTGCAAGCGCTCCAGGATATCGAGCACGACCATTCGCGGCGGTCGTTCATCCGTTTCCACCACCAGATCGGCGATTTCCCGATAAAGGGGGTCGCGAATGGCGAGCAGGTCCCTGAGGGTCTTGGCCGGATCGGCTGTACGCAACAATGGCCGATTGCGGTCGCGGGAAGTGCGGCCGACCTGCTGCTCGACGGAGGCATGCAGATAGACCACCCGTCCGCCAGCGCGCAACGCCCGACGATTGGCCTCGCGCATAACCGCCCCACCGCCCGTCGCCAGCACCACGCCGTCGTAATCGCACAGCTCGGCAATCATTGCCTGCTCGCGCTCACGAAAGCCCGGTTCACCTTCCTTGTCGAAGATCCATGGGATATTGGCGCCCGTGCGTAATTCAATTTCCTTATCGGAATCTTTGAATGGCAAGCGCAGCTCTTTGGCCAGCAATCGGCCGATGGTGCTTTTTCCAGCCCCCATCGGTCCTACAAGTATCAAATTTCGCACAGAATCAACGACTCACAGCAATCGCCTGGTTATTCATGATACGCGGTGTGAGAAACACCAACAGCTCGGATTTTTTCTCCGAAACCACGTCACGCCGGAAAAGGCGGCCAAGATACGGCACATCGCCAAGAAATGGCACCTTATCTACAACCTTGCTTTGAGTATTTGAGAAAACACCACCAATGACGATCGTCTCGCCATCGTTGACCAGGACCTTGGCATTGACTTCGTTTTTCTTGATCGGCGGCACATCCTGGACCTTGTTCAGGTAATCCGGCTCATCCTTGGTGACCTTGACCTCCATGATGATCCGGTTGTCCGGCGTGATCTGCGGCGTCACCTCCAGCGATAGCGAAGCCTCTTTGAACGAGACCGAAGTAGCGCCGCTGGAGCTGGCTTCCTGGTAGGGAATCTCGGTGCCCTTGAGGATCTTTGCGGTTTCCTTGTCGGAAGTGACGACCTTGGGTTGCGAGACGATTTCGCCATTGCCGGTCTTTTCCATGGCCGTCAATTCAAGGTCCAGCAATACGTTGTCGGTGATGAAGGCGATGCCGATGCCCGACGTGTTGTTGGCGACCCCCAGGTCGACGAACGGCGAACTGGTGCTGCCGCCGTCGCTGGTGCCGTTACCGACTCCCGAGGCATTCCAGTTGCCTTTGTTCTGTATTGAGCCTCCCCAGCGCACGCCAAGGCTCTTGTCGTAGTCAACGTTGGCTTCAACGATACGCGCCTCGATCATCACCTGGCGTACCGGAATATCCAGCTGCGCAACGATGCGCCGCAATTCGTCGAGCCGGTCCTGGGTCTGGTAGGCAATGATGTTATTGGTGCGCTCATCGACCGTGATCGATCCCCGTTCGTCGGCTTTCGCCTCGGCGTTGGTCACCGACTGGAACAGTTTGGCGATATCGGCCGCCTTGGCGTAATTGACCTGCAACAGTTCCCGACGCAGTGGCGCCAGGTCGGCAATCTGCTTTTGCGACTCCAGCTCCTGGCGTTCACGGGCGGCAATTTCGTCGGCCGGAGCGACGAGCAACACATTACCCAGCTTGCGCTTGTCCAGGCCCTTGGTTTTCAGTACCAGGTCCAACGCCTGGTCCCAGGGTACATTTTGCAGGCGCAGGGTAATTCCCCCCTGGACCGTGTCACTGGCGACAAGATTGAGGTTGGTGAAATCGGCGATCAGTTGCAGTACCGAGCGCACGTCGATGTCCTGGAAATTAAGCGAAAGCTTTTCACCGCTGTAGGCGTTGCGATCGGCGTTGCGCTTTTGCAGGTCGTCGACCGTCATCGGACGAATGCTGACGGTCAGCTTGTTGTCGGTCTGGTAGGTCGAATAGTCAAAGGCACCGTTGGGTTCGATGGTGATGGTCGTCTTGTCCCCCGTGGCACTGGCATTGACAAATTGCACCGGCGTGGCGAAATCCCTCACATCCAGGCGCACACGCAACGGCTCGGGCAGTCGGGTCTTGCTGAAGCCGAGAACAATCTTGCCTTCGCGCTCCTGGATATCGGGTGCAATGGACGGATCCGACAAGTCGATCACGACATTGCCTTCGCCCTGGGTACCCCGCTGGAAATCCACCGCACGAATCGCTTTGCCTGTCGGTGCAACCGCGCGCGCCGGAACCGGGACCGGTACAGCAGCGGCCGCTCTTGGCGCAGGGCGTTTACCTCCCTGCCCGACGACCACAAACAGGTTATTGCCTTCGACCCGCATGTCGTAGGGGCTCAACTGGGTCAGGTTGATGATCAGCCGCGCACGATCCTTGGCCTCCACCACGGTCGCGCTGCGGGCATTGCCACTGCCCAGGTCGCGAGTTTTGCTCGCCAGCTGACTGACGACACCGGGCAGATCCAGGGCAATCCGGGCAGGAGAGTCCGTCGTATAGCCACGGGGCGTCGGAGGCGGTTGGTCGAACACCAGCTTCAACTCGACGCGGTCTCCCGGCAACGCGGCGACATCCAGCGCCTTGAGGTTGGCCGCTTGTACCATCGGTGACAGCAACGCTATCCATAGCGATACCCCGAGGGTGGAGAAAATCCTGTTCATTGTACGAGTTCCACTATGAGTGCTCTTTCAAAGGAAGGATCCGCGGCCGCTCCAGCCAGGCACCTTCGCCGTCAGGAACGATTTCTACCACTTCGACTTGCGAGCCACTGATGGCGACTATCCGGCCGTCGTTACGCCCCAGGTAATCGCCAACTTTCAGCCGATGCACCCCACCGGCGCCGCGCAGCAGTGCAAAGGAGCCTGCCGCATTGGAAATCGTGCCGACCATTTCAAACTGCTCGATGTTGAAACCCTCGAGGTACTGCTTGACCCGGCTGGGGTCAGGCTTGACGTTGCGCGCCCCCTGTTGGTGTGCCAGATCGACCTTGACCTGCCGTGAAAACGGGCTGCGCAAGTTGGCGGCGTTGTAGGTGAACGTCGGGTAAGACCGAAATGTCGGCGTTGGTTCAATTTTGCCCGGCGCCCGAAGGCGTATTTCGTTCAGGGAGGCGTCCAGGTCGCTGAAATCATCGCCGCCGTCACAGCCTGCCAATACGGCGACCAAAACCACTATCGAACAACCACGTAGCGGGCTCATCAATGCAGCCCCTTGTCGTTGTAGCGGTAAGTCCTGGCCAGGATGCTCATGCGCAATTTCGGTCCGTCGTCCGGATTGACCGGCGCGAGGTCGAAATCATGCAGGGTGACGATACGCGGCAACCCGGCCACGCCACTGACAAAAGTGGCAAGGTCGTGATAGGCACCGGTGACCGTGATCTTGATCGGCAATTCGATGTAGAACGGCTGGGCGACCTCCGGCAACAGCTTGATTTCTTCGAACTCCAGGCCGCTGCCCAGCCCTGTTCGAGTGATATCTTCCAGCAGGCCTGGGACTTCAGTGTCGCTGGGCAGCTGCCGTAGCAGCACGCCGAAGGCATTCTCCATCTCCTTCATCTGCTGGGAGTAAAGTTCCAGATTCGCCGCCATATGGGATTTGCTGGCAAATTGCTCCTTGAGTGTCGACTCCTCCTCTCGCTTGAGCTCAAGCTGGTCTTCAAGCTCGCTCGTGGAAAAGTTGTAGCCGATCGACAGCACGAGGATCGCGACCACAATGCCCATCAGGACTTTAATCGCGGGTGGCCAGGCCCCCATGTTGTGAGTATCCAGATCGTTGATATCGATCCTGCGCAACCCGTCGAGCCATTCGGACGGACTCATTCGCCATCCTCCACGGCCGCGGTCCGGGTTTGACGAACGGTCAACTGAAAAACATTGGCCTGGTCCAGCTGGCCCGCGGTCGTCGTCTTGACTTCAGTCAGGCTGGGCGCATCGAACCAGTCGGACGCCTCCAGGTTTCGCATCAGGTCTGAAACACGGTTGTTCGATTGCGCCGCTCCGGTGATGGACAAGGTCTTGCCCGTCATTTTGACTTCGGTGAAATACACCCCGTCGGGCAATGTCCGCGCCAGTTGATCAAATATTCGCCCGCTGATCGGACGATTACCTTGCAAGTCCTGGATGATGCCCATGCGCTCGACCAATTGTTGGCGACGAGCCTTGAGATCGCTGATCTGCTTGATCCGCTCGTCGACCATGGCGATCTGTCTGCCGATGTAGTTGTTACGTGCAATCTGCCGCTCGATAGCACTGCCGATGACCTGGTTGACCACGAGCAAGGCGGCTGCCGAACCCAGCACTACAGCTGCCAGCACCAGGAGAAAGCGCTTGCGCCGCTGTTCCCGTCGCTCTTCGCGCCAGGGTAATAGATTGATCTGCGCCATCAGTCGAAACTCCTGAGGGCCAACCCGCAGGCAATCATCAACGCCGGCGCATCGCTGGCCAGGGCCGCGGCGTTGACCTTGCTGCCCAACGTCATGTCGCAAAACGGGTTGGCCACCAGCGTTGGCGTTCCCAATTGCTGCTCGATCAACCGATCCAGACCAGGGATTGACGCGGTACCGCCGGCCAACAGAATCTGGTCGACCGCGCTGTACTGGCCCGAAGCGAAGAAGAACTGCAATGAGCGCGATACTTGCTGTACCAGCGCCTCGCGAAACGGCTGCAGCACTTCGCCGACATAATCATCCGGCAAGCCGCCTTGTTTCTTCGCCAGGCCAGCCTGCTCAACGGTCAGACCATATCGGCGCTCGATTGCCTCGGTAAGCTGACGGCCGCCGAACAATTGCTCTCGGGTATAGATAATCCGCCCCTCATGCAGCACGCTCAGGGTGGTCATGGTTGCTCCGACATCGACTACTGCCACCAAGCGCCCTTGAGCGACGCCCTGTTGGATCCTGAGCAAACCGAACGAACGCTCCAGGGCATAGGCCTCCACGTCGACCACGCGTGCAGTCAAGCCCGCCAGGGCCAGGGCGGCCTCACGGACCTCGACATTTTCCTTGCGACAGGCGGCGAGTAATACGTTGACCCGCCCAGGATTACGCGTGGAAACGCCCTGGACTTCGAAATCGATGGCGACATCGTCCAGCGGATAAGGGATGTACTGGTCGGCCTCGATCTTCAATTGGTCTTCCATCTCGTCATCGGTAAGGCCGGCATCCATTTCGATGGTCTTGGTGATCACCGCCGAACCGGCCACGGCCACCGCTACGTACTTGAGGTTAGTCCTGGCCTTGACCAGCACGCGCGCCAGCGCCTGGCCCACCCCATCGAGCTCGGCGATATTTTTCTCGATGACCGCGTTGGCGGGCAACGGCTCGACTGCGTAGGCTTCGACCCGAAAGCCACTGCCCTGGCGGCTCAGTTCCAGCAACTTCACCGAAGTGGAGCTGATATCGATTCCCAGGAGCGACCTGGCTTTTTTATTGAAGAGTCCTAGCACTACCAATTCCCTATGACTTTCCGTGAGTTACGGACTCCATAATGGGTGTTGCGTTCAATCCACCCGTCTTGACAGCTAGCGCAAATAACGCCTTGGACGGAAAAATGCTTATAATGCCCAGCGTTTTTTTCCGGTTTTTCTCAAGCGCGGGTCGTTCTCCTTTAGCCTGAACCCTGATGCCAAATTCATTTTTTGCCCTGGATGTCCAAAAGCCTTGATTCGTCTGCTGAAATTTTTCGGTTGGTCCATCGTCGCCGTATTCTGCGGACTGCTTCTGGGTCTGAGTGGGGCGTTTCTCTACCTTAGTCCTGGATTGCCCTCTGTTGAGGCGCTGAGAAGCATCCAGTTGCAGATTCCCCTGCGGGTCTACAGCAGCGACAACAAGTTGATCGCAGAATTTGGCGAAATGCGCCGTACACCGATCCGTTTCGCCGACATTCCCCCCAACTTCATTAATGCGTTACTAAGTGCTGAAGACGATAACTTCGCCAATCACTACGGCGTCGATCCCAGCAGCCTGATGCGCGCCGCCACTCAATTGGTCAAAAGCGGCCATATCCAGTCCGGGGGCAGCACCATCACCATGCAGGTGGCGAAGAACTTCTTCCTGACCAGCGAACGCAGCTTCTCGCGTAAAACCACCGAAATCCTCTTGGCCCTGCAGATCGAACGGCAGCTGACCAAGGACGAAATTCTTGAGCTGTACGTCAACAAGATCTATCTGGGCAACCGCGCCTACGGCATCGAGGCAGCGGCGCAGGTGTATTACGGCAAGTCGATTCGCGACATCAGCCTGGCGCAGATGGCGATGATCGCCGGCTTGCCCAAAGCGCCTTCACGATTCAACCCGCTGGCCAACCCGGCCCGTAGCAAGGAGCGTCGCGACTGGATCCTGGGGCGCATGTACAAGCTGGGCAAAATCAGCGAAGCCGACTACACCACTGCCGTCAACGAGCCGCTGAACGCCAGCTATCACGTGCCGACCCCAGAAGTGAACGCGCCCTACATCGCCGAGATGGCCCGCGCCGAAATGGTTGGCCGCTATGGCAGCGACGCGTACACCGAAGGTTTCCGCGTCACCACCACGGTGCCGAGCAACCTCCAGGAGATGGCCAACACCGCCCTCCACGAAGGCTTGATGACCTATGACCAGCGTCACGGCTATCGGGGCCCCGAGTCACGTCTGCCGGGCAAGACGCGCGAGGCGTGGGCGACCGAGCTGACCAAGCAACGCACCATCAGCAGCCTTGAACCGGCCATCGTCACCCAGGTCGACAAGAGCGGCCTGCAGGTGCTGACCCGCACCGGCAGCGAACACGTTAGTTGGGACACCATGAAATGGGCTCGCCCATTCCTGAACACCAACAGCATGGGCCCAAACCCCAAGCAGCCTTCGGATGTGGCCCAGGTCGGCGATCTGATTCGCGTGCAACGCCAGGCGGACAATTCGCTGAAATTCAGCCAGATCCCGCAGGCCCAGGGCGCACTGGTCTCCCTTGATCCGCAAAACGGCGCCATCCGCGCACTGGTCGGCGGTTTCGCCTTTGAGCAAAGTAACTACAACCGCGCGCTTCAGGCCAAGCGCCAGCCGGGTTCGAGCTTCAAGCCTTTCGTCTACAGTGCCGCACTGGATAACGGCTACACCGCGTCCAGCCTGGTGAACGACGCACCGATCGTGTTTGTCGACGAATACCTGGATAAGGTCTGGCGCCCGAAGAACGACACCAACACCTTCCTCGGCCCGATCCGCCTGCGCGAAGCGCTCTACAAGTCACGCAACCTGGTTTCGATTCGCCTGCTGCAAGCGATGGGCGTTGGCAAGACCATCGACTACATCACCCGCTTTGGCTTTAACAAGCAGGACCTGCCACCCAACCTGTCCCTGGCGCTGGGTACCGCAACCCTGACACCGATGGAAATTGCCACGGGCTGGAGTACCTTCGCCAACGGTGGCTACAAGATCACCCCATACATTATCGACAAGATCGAAAGCCGCAATGGCGACACACTGTTCGTTGCGAACCCACCCAGCGTGCCAAAAGGCACCGTCGCGACCGACGGTATCGCCGCACCCGCCGCCGAAGCCTTTACGGTCAACGCAACACCTGGCCAGGCTCCGGGCGAGCAACCAGCACCACAAACACCTGCCGTGGCTGAACGCATTGTCGATGGACGAACCACCTACATCCTCAACAGCATGCTGGAGGACGTGATCAAGCTCGGTACCGGTCGTCGCGCGCTGGCCCTGGGCCGCGCCGACATTGCCGGCAAGACCGGCACCACCAACGAGTCCAAGGACGCCTGGTTCTCGGGCTACAACGCCGATTACGTCACCACCGTCTGGACAGGCTTCGACCAACCCGAAAGCCTGGGTCGCAAAGAGTTTGGCGGCACCGTCGCCCTGCCCATCTGGATGAACTTCATGGGTGCTGCACTCAAAGGCCTGCCGCCTCACACCCAACCAGAGCCGGAAGGCATCCTGAGCCTGCGGGTAGATCCAATCAGCGGCCGTGCAGCCACGCCAGGCACGCCTGGGGCCTACTTCGAGCTGTTCAAGGTCGAAGATACGCCGCCAACCGGTAATGAGCTGGGCAACGGCAACGCTCCAGGCAGCCCGCTGCCGGCGGATGAGGGCGCGCCGATCGATTTGTTCTGATCCGATGACATGACAAAAAAAGCCCCGATCTTCGCTAGAAGGCGGGGCTTTTTTGGTTTTTGGGTTTTCTGTTACACCGCCTTCGCGAGCAGGCTCGCTCCCACAGTTGATCGCATGGAGCGGGCTTGCCCGCGAAGAGGCCCGCACAATCGACGCAAGACTCAGGGATGTAAAAAAGCCCCGGCTCAAAACGAGCCGGGGCTTTCGGTTGAAGCGCTACAACGGCTTAGCCGTTGAACACGTCATCCACGCTTTTGAGCGGGTAGTTCTTCGGGTACGGCAGGGTCGCCACGCCGGTCTCGATCGCAGCCTTGGCCACAGCGTCAGAGATCAGGGTGATCAAGCGGGCATCCATTGGTTTCGGAATGATGTACTCACGACCGAATTCCAGCTTGATGCCGCCGTAGGCATCGCACACTTCCTGAGGCACTGGCAGCTTGGCCAGTTCACGCAGGGCGTTGGCCGCAGCCACCTTCATTTCTTCGTTGATACGCTTGGCGCGAACGTCCAGGGCACCACGGAAGATGAACGGGAAGCCCAGCACGTTGTTGACCTGGTTCGGGTAGTCCGAACGGCCGGTGGCCATGATCACGTCGCTACGGGTAGCGTGAGCCAGCTCCGGGGAGATTTCCGGATCAGGGTTGGAGCACGCGAACACGATCGGGTTAGGCGCCATGGACAGCAGGCCTTCTGGGCTCAGCAGGTTCGGGCCGGACAGGCCGACGAACACGTCTGCACCTTGCAGGGCGTCTGCCAGGGTGCGCTTGTCGGTCGCGTGAGCGAAGACGGCCTTGTACTGGTTCAGGTCGTCACGGCCGGAGTGGATCACACCGGTACGGTCAACCATGTAGATGTTTTCGATGTTGGCACCCATGCTCACCAGCAATTTCATGCAGGAGATGGCGGCGGCACCAGCACCCAGGCACACGATCTTGGCTTGCGGCAGGGTTTTGCCAGCGATTTCCAGGGCGTTGATCATGCCGGCCGCGGTCACGATCGCGGTACCGTGCTGGTCGTCGTGGAATACCGGGATGTCACACTGCTCGATCAGGGCGCGTTCAATCTCAAAGCACTCAGGTGCCTTGATGTCTTCCAGGTTGATGCCACCGAAAGTGATGGAGATGCGCTTGACGGTGTCGATGAAGGCCTGCGGGCTTTCAGAGTCGACTTCGATGTCGAAAACGTCGATGCCGGCGAAACGCTTGAACAGTACGCCTTTACCTTCCATTACTGGCTTGGAGGCCAATGGGCCGAGGTTACCCAGACCCAGAATCGCGGTGCCATCGGAAATGACTGCAACCAGGTTGCCTTTGCCGGTGTATTTGTAGGCCAGCTCAGGATCGCGGGCGATCTCGCGTACTGGTTCAGCTACGCCGGGGCTGTAGGCCAGCGACAGGTCGCGGGCGGTAGCAGTGGCCTTGGTGAGCTCGACACTCAGCTTCCCTGGACGAGGATTGGCGTGATATTCGAGAGCGGCAGTTTTCAGATCAGACATTTTGGCATTCCGCTTTTTACTGTTGGACAGACTGGTCAGCGAGGATACGCGCCTGGCAAAATCCCCACAAGACTGACCGGTCACCCCTGTCAAGCGCCCGGCCCTACGACTTTGGGCCAAGAGCCGCGAAACACAAGGGATAGACTGTTCACAATTCACGTAAAGAATGTCTACAATTATTTGAAAATGGCCTTTACAGCCAAATCAAAGACACAAAAAAGGCGTCCCGAGGGACGCCTTTTTCATCAGCATGGGAATACTGCGTTTTCCCAGGATGATCGGCCTTAGGCCTTCTTCGCACCGAAAGCACCGAAACGGTCTGCGAAGCGCTGAACGCGGCCGCCAGTGTCCAGAGTCTTCTGCTTACCGGTGTAGAACGGGTGGCATTCGTTGCAAACGTCGATCGCCAGGGCTTTGCCGAAGGTCGAACGAGTTTCGAACTTGTTGCCGCAGCTGCAGGTAACAGCAACTGCTGGGTATTCTGGATGGATATCAGCTTTCATGGTGTCTTCCTCGGGCTAGCGTGCCGCCACCCAACACTATTGTTGAATACCGCACGTAATTAGGCCGCGGATTCTACCAGACAATGCCAATCACGCAAGCTGTCCCTCAAACCGGTCGTCTGCTAGGCTCCCGGCCCTGAGTCATCCTTTGTACCGTCTATCGAGATCCCCCCGCGTGCCCGACGCCATTTTGCGCCTCGCCCTGCCTTCGCCCCTGCGCCGCCTGTTCGACTACCGGGCGCCGGCCGGCGTTCTGCGTGCGCAGCTACACCCCGGCATGCGTTTGCGGGTGCCGTTCGGCCGTCGGGAGATGATCGGGATTCTGGTGGAGATCGCCGACACCAGCGAGGTGCCGGCGGAAAAACTCAAACCCGCCCTCGCACTGCTTGACGCAACCTCGCCCTTGCCGCCCGCGCTGTTCAAGCTTTGTCTGTGGACCTCGCAGTATTACCAGCACAGCCTCGGCGACACCTTGAGCTGGGCACTGCCGGTGTTGCTGCGCCAGGGCGAATTGGCTGAGGCGCGCCAGGAGCGCTTCTGGTCCGCTGCGCCGGGCGCCAGCCTCGATGACCCGCGCATCGCCCGCGCCCCGCGCCAGCGCGAAGCCCTGGCAACGCTGGCCCAGCACCCCCATGGCGTTGCCCATCAGCTATTGAGCAAGCTGATGCTGAGCAAGGACAGCCTCGACCTGTTGCTGGCCAAGGAACTGGTCCAGGTCGAGATTCGCAGGCACGCCCCTGGAGCCCGGCATGATCACTGGCTGGCCCAACCGGAGCTGCCGCTCAACCCGGAGCAACGCGCCGCCTATGAAGCGATTCGCTCAGGGTTCGACAGTTATCATGCGTTTCTGTTGGCCGGTGTCACCGGCAGCGGCAAGACCGAAGTCTATCTGCAGCTGATTCGCGAAACCCTGGAGGCCGGCAAGCAAGCGCTGGTACTGATCCCGGAAATCAACCTCGGCCCGCAGACCCTGGCGCGCTTCGAGCAGCGTTTCAACGCGCGAATCGCGCTGATTCACTCCGCGGTCAATGATCGCGAACGTCTCGAGGCCTGGCTCGCCGCCCGCGATGGTGAAGCCGACATCATAATCGGCACCCGCTCGGCGCTGTTCACGCCGATGAAAAACCCGGGGCTGATCATCATCGACGAAGAACACGATGGTTCCTATAAACAGCAGGAAGGCTTGCGCTATCACGCCCGCGACCTGGCGCTGGTCAGGGCACGCCAGGAAAACATCCCGATTGTCCTCGGCTCTGCCACACCCTCACTGGAAAGCCTGCACAACGCCTACACCGGCCGGTATGGCCTGCTGCGGCTGAACGAGCGTGCCGGCGGCGCCAAGCAACCGCGCTTCCTACGCCTGGACGTGAAAAGCCGTCCACTGGACAGCGGCATTTCCGGGCCCATGCAACAAGCCATCGGCCAGACCCTCGCTGCCGGCCAGCAGGTGCTGGTGTTCCTCAACCGCCGCGGCTTTGCCCCAACCCTGCTGTGTCATGACTGCGGCTGGATGTCCGAGTGCCAACGCTGCGATGCGCGCATGACGGTGCACCAGCGCTACGGCGAACTGCGTTGCCATCATTGCGGCTATGTCGAACGCGTACCGCGCCAGTGCCCCAAGTGCAGCAAGGTCGACCTGCGCCCAGTGGGGGCCGGCACCGAACGGGCCGAGGAACGCCTGGGAATCCTGTTCCCGGACTATCCGGTCTTGCGGGTCGACCGCGACAGCACGTCGCGCAAGGACGCGATGAACCAGTTGTTCGCCACCATCCACAAAGGGCAGCCCTGCATCCTGGTCGGCACGCAGATGCTTGCCAAGGGCCACCACTTTCCACGGGTCACCCTGGTGTCGATCCTGGATGCGGACGGCGGGCTGTTCTCCGGCGACTTCCGCGCCAGTGAGCGCATGGCGCAACTGATTGTCCAGGTCGCCGGTCGAGCAGGCCGGGCGGAAGAGCCGGGCAAGGTGATCATCCAGACACACCTGGCCGACCACCCGCTGCTGGTGCAGTTGACCGAACAGGGTTACTTCGCCTTTGCCGAACAGGCCTTGAGTGAACGTCGCGCAGCCGGCCTGCCGCCGTTTGCGCATTTGGCATTGCTGCGCGCCGAGGCGCACAAGCCCGGACAGGCCGAAGGGTTCCTCGATGAGGCCTGCAGCGAAGCCGAGCGCTTGCTCGCCGAACAGAACCTGAGCGCAATCGAACTGCTCGGACCGGTACCCGCCCCGATGGAGCGACGCGCCGGGCGTTATCGTGCCCAGTTGTTGTTACAGGCTACGGCCCGGGCACCGCTGCACCGGTTGCTTGCCAGCTGGCTGTTGGTGCTGGAGCAAATGCCAAGCGGGCGGGCGGTGCGCTGGTCGCTGGATGTCGACCCGGTCGATTTGTATTGATCGCAAGGTCGCCTTCGCGAGCAGGCTGCGCTCCCGCAGGGGTTAAGGTAAATGCAGACCCTGGATCTACTGTGGGAGCGAGCCTGCTCGCGAAGGGGCCCGATTTGTCACCGCATATCCATAACCTGCCCGCTATGGTTGGCAAGGTCGCCTCGGCAACGGATAATGCCCAGTTTTTCCACCAGCGCATTGATGCGCCGCCGCGCCTGCGGTCGAAAGAGAAGACCATGAAAGACACCATTCGCCAGCTGATCCAACAAGCCATCACCCAACTCGTCAACGAAGGTGTGTTGCCTGAAGGCCTGTCGCCGGCGATCCAGGTTGAAAACTCTCGCGACAAGAAAAACGGCGACTTCGCCAGCAACATCGCCATGATGCTGGCCAAGCCTGCGGGCATGAAACCGCGCGACCTGGCGGAAAAAATCATCGCGGCCCTGCCGGCTGACGAAAACGTCTCCAAGGCCGAAATCGCCGGCCCTGGCTTCCTGAACTTCTTCCAGAACACCCAGGCCCTGGCCACTCGCCTGGACGCCGCCCTGGCCGATGAACACATCGGCGTACGCAAGGCTGGCCCGGTACAGCGCACCGTGGTCGACCTGTCGGCACCGAACCTGGCCAAAGAGATGCACGTCGGCCACTTGCGCTCGACCATCATTGGCGACGGCGTAGCCCGCGTATTGGAATTCCTCGGTGACGAAGTGATCCGTCAGAACCACGTCGGCGACTGGGGCACCCAGTTCGGCATGCTGATGGCTTACCTGCAGGAAAACCCGATCACCAGCGACGAACTGTCGGACCTGGAAAACTTCTACCGCGCCGCCAAAGGGCGCTTTGACGAATCCGAAGAGTTCGCCGACCGCGCCCGTGGCCTGGTGGTCAAGCTACAGGCTGGCGATCCCGATTGCCTGGCACTGTGGACCAAGTTCAAGGACATCTCGCTGTCCCACTGCCAGAAAATCTACGAGCTGCTGAACGTCAAGCTGACCATGGCCGACGTGATGGGCGAAAGCGCCTACAACGACGACCTGATCAATGTGGTCAACGACCTGAAGGCCGCCGGCATGCTGGTCGAGAGCAACGGCGCCCAGTGCGTGTTCCTCGACGAGTTCAAGAACGCCGACGGCGACCCGCTGCCGGTGATCATCGTCAAGGCCGACGGAGGCTACCTCTACGCCACCACCGACCTGGCTGCCGTGCGCTACCGCAGCGGCACGCTCAAGGCCGATCGCGCCCTGTACTTCGTCGACCAGCGTCAAGCCCTGCACTTCCAGCAAGTGTTCGCAGTCGCCCGTAAAGCGGGCTTCGTGACGCACCCGATGGAAATGGAACACATGGGCTTCGGCACCATGAACGGCGCTGACGGTCGCCCGTTCAAGACCCGTGACGGCGGCACCGTGAAGCTGATCGACCTGCTGACAGAAGCCCAGGAACGCGCCTACACGCTGGTGAAGGACAAGAACCCGGAGCTGGCCGAAGCCGAGCTGCGCAACATCGCCAAGGTGGTGGGTATCGGTGCGGTGAAATATGCCGACCTGTCCAAGCACCGCACCAGCGACTACAGCTTCAACTTCGACCTGATGCTGAACTTCGAGGGCAATACCGCGCCATACCTGCTGTACGCCTACACCCGCGTGGCTGGCGTGTTCCGCAAACTCGGCAAGGACTTCAGCGAAGTCGAAGGCCAGATCGTTCTCGAAGCCCCGCACGAACTTGAACTGGCGGCAAAACTCGCGCAGTTTGGCGAGGTGCTGAACAACGTTTCCGAGAAAGGCACCCCGCACATCCTCTGCACCTACCTGTATGACGTCGCCGGCCTGTTCTCCAGCTTCTACGAGAACTGCCCGATCCTCGCCGCCGACACCCCGGAACAAATGCAGAGCCGTCTGCGCCTCGCCGCGCTGACCGGACGCACTCTCAAACAAGGCCTGGAACTCTTGGGCCTGGAAACTCTGGAGCGTATGTAAGTTGGCTGCCAAGAAAAAACCTGCACCCAAGCGTGGCGCCAGCCGTTACCAAGCTCCAGCGAAGCAACCGATCCCGGGATGGCTGTGGATGGCCATCGGCCTGACGGTCGGTGCTTTCATCGTATTCCTCATGAAGCTGGAGCCCGGCAAGGGCAGCGACACGGTCAAGCGCGAGAAGGTCGAGCAGCAACAGAAAGCCACCAAGATCGCTGAGGCCAACAAGACCCCGCCGAGTCCGACGCAACCAGTGAAGCCGAAATACGACTTCTACACCCTGCTGCCGGAATCGGAAGTGATCGTGCCGCCGGATGCCGTGCCGGAAAAGACCCTGCCGACGCCACAGGTGCCAGCCATCCCGACCACGCCGGTTACCCCGGCGGAAGCGGCGAAAATCGATACCGCCCGTGCCCAGGCTGCCCTGGCGGGCATTACTCCGCCGCCAGCGCCACCGGTGGCCAAGGCCGCACCGGTGACCAAGTTCTTCCTGCAGGCCGGATCGTTCCGCAAGGAGGCTGACGCGGACAAGGTGCGGGCGCAGATCATTCTGCTTGGCCAGGCGGTGGCGGTAGAATCGGGTACGGTGAAGGACGAGACCTGGTATCGGGTATTGGTCGGACCGTTCAGCAATCGCGAGCAACTGACCACGGCACAGAAACAACTGGCCGGCGCCGGCTTCAGCAATCTGTTGTTACAACAACGCCAGAACCGCTGATCCACCCCCTGTGGCGAGGGGATTTATCCCCGGCGGGCTGCGTAGCGGCCCCCAAAATTGGCCTGCTGCGCAGTCCAGCGGGGATAAATCCCCTCGCCACAGTCATCACACGCCATTCGTCCCCCGCCGCCGCACACAGTTGAAATCCACTCCACCACCCCCATATGAATGGGCATACGGCATTTTCGCCCCGCAGCGTGGAGACTCTTCCCTTGACCACCATCGTTTCAGTTCGCCGCCACGGCAAAGTCGTCATGGGCGGCGACGGCCAGGTTTCCCTTGGCAATACCGTGATGAAAGGCAACGCGAAAAAAGTTCGTCGCCTGTACCACGGCCAGGTCATTGCCGGTTTTGCCGGCGCCACCGCTGACGCCTTTACCCTCTTCGAACGTTTCGAAGGTCAACTTGAAAAGCATCAGGGTCACCTGGTACGCGCCGCTGTCGAGCTCGCAAAGGAATGGCGTACCGATCGCTCCCTGAGCCGCCTCGAAGCCATGCTCGCGGTTGCCAACAAAGACGCCTCCCTGATCATCACCGGTAACGGCGATGTGGTCGAACCCGAAGAAGGCCTGATCGCCATGGGTTCCGGCGGCGGTTACGCCCAGGCCGCCGCCAGCGCACTGCTGAAGAAAACCGACCTGTCGGCCCGGGAGATCGTCGAGACCGCTCTCGGCATTGCCGGCGACATCTGTGTATTCACCAACCACACCCAGACCATTGAGGAGCAGGACTGCGCCGAGTAAGCCTGATTCGGCCCCGCGCCACGGCTCATTCTTGCTTGAGGTCCATTAAATATTATGTCCATGACTCCCCGTGAAATCGTCCACGAACTCAATCGCCATATCATCGGCCAGGACGATGCCAAGCGCGCCGTCGCCATTGCCCTGCGCAATCGCTGGCGCCGCATGCAGTTGCCTGAAGAGCTGCGCGTTGAAGTCACACCCAAGAATATCCTGATGATCGGCCCGACCGGTGTCGGCAAGACCGAGATCGCCCGTCGCCTGGCGAAACTGGCCAACGCACCTTTCATCAAGGTCGAAGCCACCAAGTTCACCGAAGTCGGCTACGTCGGCCGTGATGTCGAATCGATCATTCGTGACCTGGCCGATGCCGCGATCAAGCTGCTGCGCGAGCAGGAAATCGTCAAAGTACGCCACCGCGCCGAAGACGCTGCCGAAGAACGCATCCTTGACGCCCTGCTGCCTCCGGCACGCATGGGTTTCACCAGCGACGACGCCCCGACCCAGGACTCCAATACCCGCCAACTCTTCCGCAAGCGCCTGCGCGAAGGCCAGCTGGACGACAAGGAGATCGAGATCGAAGTCGCCGAAATGGCCGGCGTCGATATCTCCGCGCCACCGGGCATGGAAGAAATGACCAACCAGTTGCAGAGCCTGTTCGCCAATATGGGCAAGGGCAAGAAGAAAGCCCGCAAGCTCAAGGTCAAAGAAGCGCTGAAGATGGTGCGCGACGAAGAAGCCAGCCGCCTGGTCAACGATGACGAGTTGAAAGCCAAGGCCCTGGAAGCAGTCGAACAGCACGGCATCGTGTTCATCGACGAAATCGACAAGGTCGCCAAGCGCGGCAACTCCGGCGGCGTCGATGTATCCCGCGAAGGCGTGCAGCGCGACTTGCTGCCGCTGATCGAAGGCTGCACCGTCAACACCAAGCTGGGCATGGTCAAGACCGACCACATCCTGTTCATCGCCTCCGGTGCCTTCCACCTGAGCAAGCCAAGCGATCTGGTACCCGAGCTGCAAGGTCGACTGCCGATCCGTGTCGAACTCAAGGCCCTGAGCCCCGAGGATTTCGAACGCATCCTCAGCGAGCCCCACGCCTCGCTCACCGAGCAATATTGCGCGCTGCTGAAAACCGAAGGCCTGGGTATCGAGTTCCTGCCGAGCGGGATCAAGCGCATTGCCGAGATCGCCTGGCAGGTCAACGAGAAGACCGAAAACATCGGTGCCCGTCGTCTGCACACATTGCTTGAGCGCCTGCTCGAAGAAGTGTCTTTCAGTGCCGGCGACCTGGCCAGCGTCCATGACGACAAGGTAATCCAGATCGACGCCGACTACGTCAACAGCCACCTGGGCGAATTGGCGCAGAACGAAGACCTGTCCCGTTATATCCTGTAGGTCATGTGATTCCTTGTAGGAGCCGGCTTGCTGGCGATGGCGTACCTGAGATTGCCATCGCCAGCAAGCCGGCCCCTACAAGGGTCAGGCCACACATACAAACGGACATCCGGTCATGACCCAACTCCCCACCGACATCAAGCTGCACAAAGCCTCGAAAACCCTGACGCTCAAATATGCGTCCGGTGAGGAATTCACCCTGCCCGCCGAGTTCCTGCGCGTGCACTCTCCTTCCGCCGAGGTCCAGGGCCACGGCAAACCCATCCTGCAATTTGGCAAGATCAACGTAGGCCTGAGCAAGATAGAACCCGCCGGTCAGTACGCACTGAAACTGACCTTTGACGATGGCCACGACAGCGGCCTGTTCACCTGGGAATACCTCTACGAACTGGGGCGACGTCATGACGCGCTCTGGGACGATTATCTTGCCGAGCTCAAGGCGGCAGGAAAAACCCGCGACCCGAACGAATCTGTCGTCAAGCTGATGCTCTAGCCTGAGCCTCTTGCTCTTTAGAGGGCATTTTCTAATTTCATCTGTTTGAATGCTCGGCTTCAGGGTCGACGCTTGGCCCGCTTGCGAAAAAAATTAAACTCGGGTAACCAATGAACTGGCAAGTTCCCTGCAGCGCTCTCTGAACGGAAAAGCAGTGATGCAGAATTAAAGGTCACCCGAGCAGCAGTACCTGGCAGTTGCTGTGTCGCTACACAGCGGGACCGAGGTACTCGTCTCAAGGCAATGGAGCGTCGTAGATGAGTGACAAGAGTAACGATGAGTTGAAGTATCAAGCCTCGGAAAACACCTTGGGGCTCAATCCTGTCGTTGGGCTGCGTGGAAAGGATCTACTGGCTTCTGCTCGAATGGTGCTTAGGCAGGCCATCAGGCAACCGGTGCACAGCGTCAAACATGTTGCGCATTTTGGTCTTGAACTCAAGAACGTGCTGCTGGGTAAATCCGGGCTGCAACCGACCAGCGATGACCGTCGCTTTGCCGATCCGGCCTGGAGTCAGAACCCGCTCTATAAACGTTATTTGCAAACCTACCTGGCGTGGCGCAAGGAGCTTCACGCCTGGATCGACGACAGCAGCCTCAGCCCCAGCGATGTGGCGCGCGGGCACTTCGTGATCAACCTCATGACCGAAGCCATGGCGCCGACCAACACCGCGGCCAACCCGGCGGCAGTCAAACGCTTTTTCGAAACCGGTGGCAAAAGCCTGCTCGACGGCCTCTCGCATCTGGCCAAGGATCTGGTACACAACGGCGGCATGCCGAGCCAGGTCAACATGGGTGCATTCGAGGTCGGCAAGAGCCTGGGCGTGACCGAAGGCGCGGTGGTGTTTCGCAACGATGTGCTGGAACTGATCCAGTACAAGCCGACCACCGAGCAGGTATATGAACGCCCGCTGCTGGTGGTGCCGCCGCAGATCAACAAGTTCTACGTTTTCGACCTGAGCCCGGACAAGAGCCTGGCGCGGTTCTGCCTGCGCAACAACGTGCAGACGTTCATCGTCAGCTGGCGAAATCCGACCAAGGAACAGCGAGAGTGGGGCCTGTCGACCTACATCGAAGCCCTCAAGGAAGCGGTTGACGTCGTTACCGCAATCACCGGCAGCAAAGACGTGAACATGCTCGGAGCCTGCTCCGGCGGCATCACTTGCACCGCGCTGCTGGGCCATTACGCGGCGATTGGCGAAAACAAAGTCAACGCCCTCACCTTGCTGGTGAGCGTGCTTGATACCACCCTCGACAGCGATGTCGCCCTGTTCGTCAATGAACAGACCCTTGAAGCCGCCAAGCGCCACTCGTACCAGGCCGGCGTGCTGGAAGGCCGCGACATGGCGAAGGTCTTCGCCTGGATGCGCCCCAACGATCTGATCTGGAACTACTGGGTCAACAATTACCTGCTAGGCAACGAGCCGCCGGTGTTCGACATCCTGTTCTGGAACAACGACACCACACGGTTGCCCGCGGCGTTCCACGGCGACCTGATCGAACTGTTCAAAAATAACCCACTGATTCGCCCGAATGCACTGGAAGTGTGCGGCACCCCCATCGACCTCAAGCAGGTGACGGCCGACATTTTTTCCCTGGCCGGCACCAACGACCACATCACCCCGTGGAAGTCCTGCTACAAGTCGGCGCAGCTGTTTGGCGGCAACGTTGAATTCGTGCTGTCGAGCAGCGGGCATATCCAGAGCATCCTGAACCCGCCGGGCAATCCGAAATCGCGCTACATGACCAGCACCGAAGTGGCGGACAGTGCCGATGAATGGCAAGCGAATGCCACCAAGCATACCGATTCCTGGTGGCTGCACTGGCAGGCCTGGCAGGCCCAACGCTCGGGCGAGCTGAAAAAGTCCCCGACAAAACTGGGCAGCAAGGCGTATCCGGCAGGTGAAGCGGCGCCAGGCACTTACGTGCACGAACGGTAACTGACACACCCCGCTCCCCTTGTGGGAGCGAGCTGTGGCGAGGGGATTGATCCCCGTTCGACTGCGAAGCAGTCGTAAAATCAATGCACTCGGTGTAACTGATACACCGCAGTTGCAGGTTTTGGGGCGGCTGCGCCACCCAACGGGGATAAATTCCCTCACCACAAAAGCTCGCTCCTGCAAGGGTTCAGGGATGAATTAACCCACAGGGCTAGAAGCATGCCGCAACCGTTCATATTCCGCACCGTCGACCTGGATGGCCAGACCCTCCGCACGGCGGTGCGCCCCGGCAAGCCTCACTTGACGCCCTTGCTGATTTTCAACGGCATCGGCGCCAACCTGGAGCTGGTGTTTCCGTTCGTCGCAGCGCTGGACCCGGACCTCGAAGTCATCGCCTTCGACGTGCCCGGAGTTGGCGGTTCATCGACGCCCAATCGTCCATATCGCTTCCCAGGCCTGGCAAAGCTCACGGCACGCATGCTCGACTACCTCGATTATGGGCGAGTCAATGTGATCGGCGTGTCTTGGGGTGGCGCCCTGGCGCAACAGTTCGCCTATGACTATCCAGAGCGATGCAAGAAGCTGGTCCTGGCAGCGACAGCCGCGGGTACGGTGATGGTGCCGGGCAAGCCGAAAGTCTTGTGGATGATGGCCAGCCCACGACGGTACATCCAGCCATCCCACGTGATCCGCATTGCGCCGATGATCTACGGCGGCGCGTTCCGTCGCGACCCGACGCTGGCTGCAAGCCATGCGGCAAAGGTCCGTTCGGCGGGCAAGCTCGGTTACTACTGGCAACTGTTCGCCGGCTTGGGCTGGACCAGCATCCACTGGCTGCACAAGATCAATCAGCCGACCCTGGTGCTGGCAGGCGACGACGATCCCTTGATCCCGTTGGTCAACATGCGCTTGCTGGCCTGGCGGATTCCCAATGCCCAGTTGCACATCATCGATGACGGCCATCTGTTCTTGATCACCCGGGCCGAAGCAGTGGCACCGATCATCATGAAGTTCCTTGAAGAGGAGCGCCAGCGGGCGGTGATGCACCCGCATCCGGCGCCACTGGGTGGCTGAGCGGCTCATTTCTTGTATGGCAAAGAGGAGGTGGCAGGACATCGCACCGCGCAACAACCTGCTACAGCGTCTATGGTGTTCTGGTTCGGTGTTTTGTATTTGGCCTGAAGACGAAGGAGTGTTGAGTCATGCGCGATAAACCTGCGAGGGAGTCACTACCCACTCCCGCCAAGTTCATCAACGCACAAAGTGCGATTACCGGCCTGCGTGGCCGGGATCTGGTTTCGACTTTGCGCAGTGTTGCCGCCCATGGCCTGCGCCACCCCGTGCACACCGCGCGACACGCCTTGAAACTGGGTAGCCAACTGGGTCGCGTGTTGCTGGGTGACACTCTGCATCCCACCAACCCGCAAGACCGTCGCTTCGACGACCCGGCGTGGAGTCTCAATCCCTTTTATCGTCGCAGCCTGCAGGCGTACCTGAGCTGGCAGAAGCAGGTCAGGAGCTGGATCGACGAAAGCAACATGAGCCCGGATGACCGCGCCCGTGCGCACTTCGCGTTCGCCCTGCTCAACGATGCAATGTCGCCGTCCAACAGCCTGCTCAATCCACTGGCGATCAAGGAAATCTTCAACTCCGGCGGCAACAGCCTGGTGCGCGGGATCGGCCATCTGGTCGATGACCTCTTGCACAACGATGGCTTGCCCCGGCAAGTTACCAAGCATGCATTCGAGGTTGGCAAGACCGTCGCCACCACCACCGGCGCCGTGGTGTTTCGCAACGAGCTGCTGGAGCTGATCCAATACAAGCCGATGAGCGAAAAGCAGTATTCCAAACCGCTGCTGGTGGTGCCGCCACAGATCAACAAGTACTACATTTTTGACCTCAGCCCCCATAACAGCTTCGTCCAGTTCGCGCTCAAGAACGGCCTGCAAACCTTCGTCATCAGTTGGCGCAATCCGGATGTACGTCACCGCGAATGGGGCCTGTCGAGCTACGTTGAAGCGGTGGAAGAAGCCATGAATGTCTGCCGGGCAATCACCGGCGCGCGCGAGGTCAACCTGATGGGCGCCTGCGCTGGCGGGCTGACCATTGCTGCCCTGCAGGGCCACTTGCAAGCCAAGCGACAGCTGCGCCGCGTCTCCAGCGCGACGTACCTGGTGAGCCTGCTCGACAGCCAACTGGACAGCCCGGCCACCCTCTTCGCCGACGAACAGACCCTGGAAGCCGCCAAGCGCCGCTCCTACCAGAAAGGTGTACTGGACGGCCGCGACATGGCCAAGGTTTTCGCCTGGATGCGCCCCAACGATTTGATCTGGAGCTACTTCGTCAACAATTACCTGATGGGCAAGGAGCCGCCGGCATTCGACATTCTCTACTGGAACAATGACAACACACGCCTGCCGGCCGCCCTGCATGGTGACTTGCTGGACTTCTTCAAGCACAACCCGCTGAGCCACCCGGGTGGCCTGGAAGTGTGCGGCACACCGATCGACTTGCAGAAGGTTACCGTCGACAGCTTCAGCGTGGCCGGCATCAACGACCACATCACGCCGTGGGACGCGGTGTATCGCTCAACCCTGTTGCTCGGTGGCGAGCGCCGCTTTGTCCTGGCCAACAGCGGTCACGTGCAGAGCATTCTCAACCCGCCGAACAATCCCAAAGCCAACTACCTCGAAGGCACAAAACTGAGCAGCGACCCCAGGGCCTGGTACTACGACGCCAAGCCCGTCGACGGTAGCTGGTGGACGCAATGGCTGGGCTGGATTCAGGAGCGCTCGGGCGCAAAAAAAGAAACGCACATGGCCCTCGGCAATCAGAATTATCCACCGATGGAGGCGGCGCCCGGGACTTACGTGCGCGTGCGCTGATGTTCAACGACCGCGGCCTTTAACGGCCGAGGCATGACCCGATCATAAGAAGACTGGATGAAAACCCGCGAACGGATACTCGAATGTGCCCTGCAGTTGTTCAATGAGAAGGGCGAACCGAATGTTTCCACCATGGAAGTCGCCAACGAAATGGGCATCAGCCCGGGCAATCTGTATTACCACTTCCATGGCAAGGAGCCGCTGATTCTCGGCCTGTTCGAACGTTTCCAGGCCGAGTTGTCCCCGTTGCTCGATCCTCCGGCCGACGTCGAACTGGCTCCTGAGGATTACTGGCTGTTCCTGCACCTGATCGTCGAACGCTTGTCACACTATCGCTTTCTGTTTCAGGACCTGTCGAATCTGGCCGGGCGCCTGCCGAAACTGGCCAAGGGTATTCGCAACCTGCTCAATGCGCTCAAGCGCACGCTCGCGTCGCTGCTGGCTCGATTGAAGGCCTTGGGGCAATTGGTCAGCGACACCCAGGCGCTGGGGCAGCTGGTGGAGCAGATCACCCTGACGCTGCTGTTCTCACTGGACTATCAGCGGATTCTGGGCCGTGAAGGCGAAGTTCGATTGGTGGTCTACCAGATCATGATGCTGGTGGCGCCGCATCTGTTGCCGTCGATCAAGGCGGCGACTGAGCAGATGGCGATGCAGTATCTGGAGGAACACTAAGATCAAAAGATCGCAGCCTGCGGCAGCTCCTACACCGGATCGCGTTTTACTGTAGGAGCTGCCGCAGGCTGCGATCTTTTCAAGCCTTCAAACAAAAACGCCCGACCTTGGCAGGCCGGGCGTTTTTTTGAGCCCTGAACTATCAGGACTGACTGGTTGGCGTCGATGGAGCTGGCGCGGCAGTCTGGGTTACAGCAGGGGTCGGCGCGGCAGCGGAATTCGAAGTGCTTGCCACAGCTGCCGAAGTCACCGGGGTTGCCGGCTTGGCGGTAGCCTCTGCTGGTTTGGCTGCGGCAGCTTTTGGAGCCGCCGGTTTTTTCACCGCTGGTTTCTTCGCTGCAGCAGGTTTTGCCGCTGGCTTGGCTGCCGGTTTAGCGGCAGCGGTTTTCGCTGCAGGCTTGGCTGCGGTTTTGGCAGCCGGTTTAGCGGCTGGTTTGGCCGCTGATTTTGCAGCTGGCTTGGCGGCGGCTGGCTTGGCGGCAGCAGTTTTTGCAGCGGGTTTGGCCGCCGCTTTGGCCAATGGCTTGGCTGCGGTTTTGGCAGCCGGTTTGGCGGCTGGTTTGGCTGCCGCGGTTTTCGCCGCAACAGGCGCAACCTTGGCACCGGTCAGTTTTTCGATTTGCTTGGTCAGGGTATCGACCTTGCTGTGCAGTGCCTTGACTTCATTGCGGCTCGGCACGCCCAGGCGCGAAATGGCGCTGTTCAGGCGCTTGTCGAAAGCTCCTTCCAGCTCATCCCACTTGCCCAGTGCACGATCTTTTACGCCGCTGATGCGCGACTTGGCCGACGATGCGGAGTCCTTGGCGGCGTCGACAGTCTTGCCAACAGCGCTCTTGGTCAGCTTCTCGGCTTTCTCGCCGTCCTTTACCAGCGAGTCGAAGAGTTTGCTGCCGTCAGTGTCGATCTTCGAGTACACGCCTAAACCAGCCAGCCAGATTTTGCGGGAGTAGTCTTCGACTTTTCCGATCCACGAGCTGCTTTCTTTTTCGGTGTTCTTTTTACCAGCCATCCCGTTCTCCTTAAGATTTACGCGCGACGCGTTCGAGCAGTGCCGTCAGCTCATCGAGCTTGGCAGAGAGTGTCTCAACGTCATGTTTAGACGGAATGCCGATGCGATTCAAGGTACTTGCGACACGCGTGTCGAACGCTCTCTCGACTTTGTCGAGCTGAACTTCGACCTTGCCTTTGAAAGTACTCACTTCACTCTTGGCTTCATCGATCTCGGCGTTGGCAGCTTCAAGCTTCTGGGCAACTGCTTTTTTGCCTTTGGTTTCAACTGCTTGCCCAGCCTTGATCAGCTCTTGAAAGTACTCGCTACCCTCTTGGCCGACCTTGGTGTAGGCACCCAAGCCTGCCAGCCAGATCTTGCGGGCATACGATTTGACGTCATGCAGAGCGGTCGTCGATGCGTCGATTTTTTTCTTCAAAATAACTTTGGCCATGGTGCACCTCACGCGCAGAAGGTTTGAGGAACTGCCCGGATAAGTGTCGGGCTCCGGCACAAAGTAGGGAGAAAAATTAGAAACGGCACCCTAACAACTGACATGAACCTTTGAACACATCACAAACAAATGTGGGAGCGGGCTTGCTCGCGAATGCGTTCGTTCAGTTGACTGTGATATTGACTGACACGACGCATTCGCGAGCAAGCCCGCTCCCACACCGACCGCATTTCACAATAAGAACCGGGTCAGACCAACGCTTTATCCAGCGCCTTTTCGATTTCCGCTTTGATCATGCCGCTCATGGCCGACATCATCAGGCCCAACTCCACTTCGACCCTGATCGAGTCGTCACTGACGTGCACCGCGCCTTTCACACCGGAGCGCTTGAGGTTCAAGGTATCGCCAGACCACTGCGGTTCCAGGCCATACTGATCGGAGAGTTTCTGCGCCAGCTTGTCGGCCTTCTCGCGAGCCGCTTCCTTACCCAGGCCATGGGCACGTTCAACACTGATATGGGCCATCAAATGACTCCTGCTTTATGGATGCGTTCCTGAGGCATCTTGACCTCTGCTGCGTCAAAACGTCCCGATGGTTGCCCATCTTACCTTCAGCCTTGCCAAGACAAAGCATGCCTTGGGGATTAGAATGTCGCGCATTCTCTTTTGGTGACAGCGATATGACTGATCAGCGCAAAGGCAACGATGCCGAACCCACCACACACTTCGGCTTCAAAAACGTTCCGGAAAGCCAGAAAGCGGAAAAAGTCGCTGAGGTTTTCCACTCCGTAGCCGCCAAGTACGACCTGATGAACGACCTCCTGTCGGGCGGCATGCACCGCCTGTGGAAGCGTTTCGCGATCGAGTTGTCGGGCGTGCGCACCGGTAACCGGGTGCTGGACATCGCCGGCGGCACGGGTGACCTGACCCGCAAGTTCTCGCACCTCGTTGGCCCGACTGGCCAGGTGGTGCTGGCCGACATCAACGAATCCATGCTCAAGGTCGGTCGTGACCGCCTGCTGGATCTGGGCGTGGCCGGCAACGTCGAATTCGTCCAGGCCGATGCGGAAAAACTGCCGTTCCCGGACAACCACTTCGACTGCGTGACCATCGCCTTCGGCCTGCGCAACGTCACGCACAAGGAAGACGCACTGCGTTCGATGCTGCGCGTGCTCAAGCCTGGCGGTCGCCTGCTGGTGCTGGAATTCTCCAAGCCGACCAACGCGTTGATGTCCAAGGCCTACGACGCCTACTCGTTCGCCTTCATGCCGCTGATGGGCAAGCTGATCACCAACGACTCGGAAAGCTATCGCTACCTGGCCGAATCGATCCGCATGCACCCGAACCAGGAAACCCTGAAGTCGATGATGGTCGAGGCCGGCTTCGACCGCGTGACCTATCACAACATGACCGCAGGCATCGTCGCCCTGCACCGTGGCATCAAGCCCTGATGCTGCTCGCCGGCCTGCTCGCCAGCGTTGAGCTCGGTCTGAACCGGGTGCTTCGCCTCGACAGCACGGCACTGCCGCGGCTGGCACATTTGGCCGGCAAAGTGATTGCCGTCGACTGCCGCAGCCCGGCGTTGCAAGTGTTCATCCTGCCCAGCGATGAGGGCCTGATGCTCGCCTCCCATTGGGAAACCGGTGCCGATTGCACCTTGCGCGCACCGGCCTCGAGCCTGCTAAAGCTGGCGATGAGCAAGGACAAGACGGCGGTGCTGCATGCACCCGAAGTCGAGCTCGACGGCGACAGCGGTGTATTGCTGGAACTGACGGCGATCCTCCAGGACCTCGAGCTGGATTGGGAGTACGAACTCTCGCGCTGGCTCGGCCCGGTCGCCACGCAACTGGTCGGCGGTCACCTGCGTAGCCGCGCCCGCTGGTACCAGCAAGGGTTCGCCAGCCTCGGCCAGAACCTGGGCGAATACCTGGCCGAAGAATCACGCACCCTCGTCGGGCAGCGCGAAGCCGAAGCCCGATTCAGTGAACTGGACCAGATCAAACTCGATCTGGAACGTCTCGAGGCGCGTTTCGAGCGCCTTTCCCGACCCCTCGACCCAAGCGATAACGCATGAAGCTGCTTGCCGTCCGCCGTTTGTTGCGCATCCAGCGCGTCGTGATCCGCTACCGCCTCGATGACCTGCTGTTCGCCCTCCCGCTGCCCTGGTTTCTCCTGGTGCTGCGTTACGCCTTGCCGTGGCGCTGGTTCCCGCGCAAGACGCTGGACTTGAGTCGTGGCGCACGATTGCGCCTGGCGTTGCAGGACCTGGGACCGATTTTCATCAAGTTCGGGCAGATCCTGTCCACCCGCCGCGACCTGCTGCCCGAAGACATCGCCGATGAGCTGATGATGCTGCAGGACCGCGTGCCGCCGTTCGACTCGCAAGTGTCGGTCAATCTGATCGAAGAGCAGCTGGGCAAGAAAATCAGCGAAGTGTTCAGCCGCTTCGACGTCGAACCACTGGCCTCGGCGTCGGTGGCCCAGGTGCACGCTGCGCAGTTGAAAACCGGCGAGGAAGTCGTGGTCAAGGTGATCCGGCCGGGCCTCAAACCAGTGATCGCGCAAGATCTGGCGTGGTTGTTCATCCTCGCCCGCGCCGCCGAAAAACTCTCGGCCGATGCGCGCCTGCTGCACCCGGTGGATGTAGTCCAGGACTACGAAAAAACCATCTACGACGAGCTCGACCTGCTGCGCGAAGCGGCCAACGCCAGCCAGCTCAAGCGAAACTTCGAGGGTTCGCCGCTGCTGTACGTACCACAAGTCTATTGGGACTGGTGCCGGCCGAAAGTGCTGGTGATGGAGCGCATCTACGGCATCCAGGTGACCGACCTCGCGACCCTGGCGGACCAACGCACCGACATGAAAATGCTCGCCGAACGCGGTGTGGAGATCTTCTTCACCCAAGTGTTTCGCGACAGTTTCTTCCATGCCGACATGCACCCCGGCAACATCTTCGTCAGCACGGTGCAGCCGTGGAGCCCGCAATACATCGCGATCGACTGCGGTATTGTCGGCAGCCTTACCCCCCAGGACCAGGATTACCTGGCGCGCAACCTGTTCGCGTTCTTCAAGCGCGATTACCGGCGAGTGGCACAGCTGCACATCGATTCGGGCTGGGTGCCGGCGGAAACCAAACTCAACGAATTCGAAGCGGCGATCCGGACGGTCTGCGAACCGATCTTCGAAAAACCGTTAAAAGATATTTCCTTCGGCCAAGTGCTGATGCGCCTGTTCCAGACAGCTCGTCGCTTCAATATGGAAGTGCAGCCGCAACTTGTCCTGCTGCAAAAAACCCTGTTGAACATCGAAGGATTGGGCCGTCAGCTGTACCCGGACCTCGACCTGTGGAACACCGCGCAACCCTTCCTCGAGCGCTGGATGCGTGACCGCGTCAGCCCCAAAGCCTTGTTTGGCAACGTGCAATCCCAGATCGAACAGATTCCGCACCTGGCCAATATGACCCGTGACCTGCTCGAACGCCTGTCCCAGCCCCATGCCAACGATCCGCCGCCACCCTGGCATCGACGCCGCGACGACTGGTTCCTGCGCCTGCTCGGTACGGCCCATCTGGCCGGTGGCGCGATCCTCGCCGCAGGCGGGCCATTGAACGATCTGGCCTATTGGCCAGCGGGCATCATGATGGCGGTCGGCTTGTATCTGGTCGTTCGCCGATAGCCAGTTGTGCTGCGCACTGGCACACTGTTTCAACGTTGAGCCCGACTAATGATGTGACGGGCTTGCTGTCGGAGTCGAAGATGAAAAACTGGCTGGACGAGATCAAATGGGACGCCGACGGCCTGGTGCCGGCGATTGCCCAGGACCACAAGACCGGGCGCGTCCTGATGATGGCCTGGATGAACCGCGAAGCACTGGAACTGACGGCTGCCGAGAACCGCGCCATCTACTGGTCGCGCTCGCGCGGCAGGCTGTGGCGCAAGGGCGAAGAGTCCGGTCATGTGCAGACCCTGCATGAGATGCGGCTGGACTGCGACGCCGACGTGATCATCCTGATGGTCGAGCAGATTGGCGACATTGCCTGTCATACCGGGCGCCAGAGCTGCTTCTACCGTGTTTTCGAGAACGGTGACTGGACGACTGTCGACCCGGTCCTGAAAGATCCGCACGCCATCTATTGCGCAGGACACAAACATGAGTGACACGTTGACCCGTCTGGCCCAGGTGCTGGAAGAGCGCAAAGGCGCCGCCGCCGACAGCTCGTACGTCGCCAGCCTGTACCACAAGGGCTTGAACAAGATTCTGGAAAAAGTCGGCGAAGAGTCAGTCGAGACCATCATTGCCGCCAAGGACGCCGCCATCAGCGGCGACTGCAGCGATGTGATCTACGAAACCGCCGATTTATGGTTCCACAGCATGGTCATGCTCGCCCAATTGGGGCAGCATCCCCAGGCTGTACTCGATGAACTGGACCGTCGCTTCGGTCTGTCCGGACACGCCGAGAAAGCCTCGCGCCCGTCCGCCTGAATAACTATTAGAGAGGAGCAGCAGCATGGGCATTTTTGACTGGAAACACTGGATCGTCATCCTGGTTGTCGTGGTACTGGTATTCGGCACCAAGAAACTGAAAAACCTCGGCACCGACGTTGGCGAGTCGATCAAGGGCTTTCGCAAGGCCATGAACGACGACGAAAAGCCGGCCGATCCGACAGCGACTCCGGCTCAACCGGTGCCACCGGTCCAGCCACAGGCCTCTGTGAACCAGCCGCACACCATCGACGTGCAGGCGCAGAAAGTCGAAGAGCCGATCCGCAAAGACTCGTGAGCACTGACTAATGTTTGGTATCAGCTTCTCTGAACTGCTGCTCGTCGGCCTCGTCGCCCTGCTGGTGCTGGGCCCCGAGCGCCTGCCGGGCGCTGCGCGTACCGCCGGCCTGTGGGTCGGGCGCCTCAAGCGCAGCTTCAATGCAATCAAACAGGAAGTTGAACGTGAGATCGGTGCCGACGAGATTCGTCGGCAACTGCACAACGAGCACATCCTGTCGCTTGAGCAGGAGGCCCGCAAGATCTTCTCGCCGACCCAGCAGCAACCGACACCTGTCGAGCCTGCAGCGTCGTCGACGATCCATGCGCCTGTCGTTGAATCTGCGCCAGTCGAAGCTGTACCTGTCGCAACAATGCCGGTCGAACCCGTTGCACCTGCGGCGGCGCCCGTTGCGCCGGCCCCTCAAGACCCAACATTGCCGCCGCGAGCCCCATGAGCGATCTTCCTGAAAACGACCAGCACATGCCGCTGGTTTCGCACCTCACCGAGTTGCGTACCCGCCTGCTACGCTGCGTAGCGGCGATCTTCATCATCTTTGCCGGGCTGTTCGCCTTTACCCAGCAAATCTACACCTTCGTCTCGACACCGCTGCGGGCCTACCTGCCAGCCGGTGCGACGATGATTGCCACGGATGTGTCGTCGCCGTTCCTGACGCCACTGAAGCTGACCATGATGGTCTCGCTGTTCCTGGCGATTCCGGTGATCCTGCACCAGATCTGGGGCTTCATCGCACCGGGCCTGTACAAGCATGAGAAACGCATCGCCGTGCCCTTGCTGTGTTCGAGCATCGTGCTGTTCTACGCCGGCATGGCGTTCGCCTATTTCCTGGTATTCCCGCTGATTTTCAAGTTCTTCGCCGCCGCCACCCCGGCCGGCGTGGAAATGATGACGGACATCACCAGCTACCTCGATTTCGTCATGACGCTGTTCTTCGCCTTCGGCGTGGCGTTCGAAATCCCGGTGGCCGTGGTGCTGCTGGTGTGGATCGGCGTGGTCGACGTCAAGTACCTGAAGAAGATCCGCCCGTACGTGATCATCGGCTGCTTCGTGGTCGGCATGATCCTTACCCCGCCGGACATTTTCTCGCAGACCCTGCTGGCGGTACCGATGTGGCTGCTGTTCGAGATCGGCATCCTGTTTGGCAGCCTGATCAGCAAGCGTGGCGAGCATCCGGACGACCAGCCTGCCGACGATAACAACGACCAGCCGCCAGCGACCCAACCGTGAACCTGTTGCTCCTTGAAGAGGCCGACTTCATTGCGGCCGACCGGGTGGTCCTGCGTGATCGGCGGTTGACCCACATGCAGGAAGTCCACCGCTGTGAAGTGGGTGACAGCATGCGGGTCGGCCGCATCGGCGGCTTGATGGGCTCGGCCGAGGTGTTGCGCCTGGACGCCAACGAGGCGGAACTGCGCGTCACCCTCGACCAGTCCCCACCCGCCAAGCTGCCGTTGACCCTGGTCCTGGCCCTACCGCGGCCCAAGATGCTGCGCAGGGTGTTCCAGACCGTCGCGGCCATGGGAGTGCCACGGGTCGTGCTGGTGAACAGCTATCGCGTCGAGAAGAGTTTCTGGCAGACACCGTTCCTGGAGCCCGAGGCCATTCGCGAGCAATTGATCCTGGGACTCGAACAGGCCAGGGACAGCGTGCTGCCGCAAGTCGTGATCGAGAAACGCTTCAAGCCGTTCGTCGAAGATCGCCTGCCTGCCATTACCGAGGGCACTCTCGGCCTGGTTGGTCATCCAGGCCAATACCCGCCCTGCCCCCGCGCCCTCACCGAGCCCGTGACCCTGGCCATCGGCCCGGAAGGTGGCTGGATTCCCTACGAAATCGACTTGCTGGGCAAGTCCGGCCTGCAACCGGTGCAGTTGGGCGAGCGCATCCTGCGCGTGGAAACTGCCGTTACCGCGCTGCTCGCCCGGCTCTTCTAACCCAACACCGCCACCCTGCAGGAGCGAGCATGCTCGCGATGGACATCAGAGCGCCGTAGGGTATCAGGCAGCCAGCGTCATCGTTCACGACCTTCGCGAGCATGCTCGCTCCTACAGGATTCCCTCCCCCTGCCGATATACCTCCCATGAAACCAATGTTTGCTTCGGGAGAGTTGCAGCATGTACCAATCGCTAGCCGATAAACTGGGGAACGTAAGCGTAAACCGCAAGCTGGGCGTCGGCTTCGGTCTTGTGCTGCTGCTGACGATGCTGATCACCTTCACGGGCTGGACCGGCCTGAGCGACGTCACCCGTCGCGGTGATACGCTGGGGTTCATTTCCGATATCAACGGGATGACCAAAGACCTGCGCATCGCCCGCCTGGATTACGAAATGCGCCGTGGCGAACAAGGCCCCGGCGCCGTCAATGATTTGCTGGGCAAGCTCGACACCAGCCTGCAAGCGGCTCGCCGGATGATCGAGCAACCCGGCGACGTAGCCATGGTCGACCAGCAATTGGCCGCCGTCAGCCTGTACAAGCAAGCCTTCGCATCCATGACCCAGATCAGCGCCAGTCGCGAAGATGCTCGCAGCAAATTGGGCGCCACCGCCGACACTGCCGTGGCCAAAGTCGCCGAAGTCGAACAATCCCTACTGCAAGGCGACAGCGTGGCGCAGTTCAATAGCGTGATCGACTTGAGCAAATTGATCCAGCAAGCGCGCTTTCAGGTGCGTGGTTACACCTACAGCGGAAAGGCTGAGGCAGAACAGCCAGCGCTGGACGCCATCGACAACGCGCTGAAACATCTGCAAAGCCTGCCGTCGAAGCTGCCAGAACAACACATCGCTAACTTGCAGCAAGCAACAGACTCGCTCAGGGCCTACCGCGCCGCGGTCATCCAATACCACGATTCCCAGACCGCCAGCGCCGATGCATTCAAACATATGGCTGCCCAAGGCGAGATTCTGCTCGACGTCAGCAAGAAGCTCACCGCCTCGCAAACCCTGGTGCGCGATACCGACGTAGCGCACGCCAAGAACATGCTGTTGCTGGCCACCCTCCTGGCCCTGGTCATTGGCCTGTTTGCCGCCTGGGCCATCACCCGGCAGATCGTGATTCCGCTGAACCAGACCCTCAAGGCGGCCGAACGCATCGCTGCCGGTGACCTGACCCACAACCTGGTGTCCCGTCGCCAAGATGAACTGGGCCAACTGCAGCGCGCCATTCAGAGCATGACCCAAGGCCTGCGCGAATTGATCGGCGGCATCAGCGACGGCGTCACGCAGATCGCCAGCGCCGCCGAGGAACTGTCGGCCGTCACCGAACAGACCAGCGCCGGGGTCAACAGCCAGAAGGTCGAGACCGATCAGGTGGCGACCGCCATGAACGAGATGACCGCAACGGTGCAGGAAGTCGCACGCAACGCCGAGGAAGCCTCGGAGGCCGCCGTAGCCGCCGACCAACAGGCCCGCGAAGGTGACAAGGTAGTCGGTGAGGCCATCGCCCAGATCGAGCGCCTGGCCACGCAAGTGGGTCATTCCACCGAAGCCATGGGCGAGCTCAAGCGCGAAAGCGACAAGATCGGCAGCGTGCTCGACGTGATCAAGTCCGTCGCCCAGCAAACCAACCTGCTGGCGCTCAACGCGGCTATTGAAGCCGCCCGTGCCGGTGAGGCCGGACGTGGTTTTGCGGTGGTCGCCGATGAAGTACGCAGCCTCGCCCAGCGCACCCAGAAGTCCACTGAGGAAATCGAAGAGCTGATCGTTGGCCTGCAAAGCGGCACTCAGCAAGTCGCCAACATCATGGACAATAGCCGCAACCTGACCGACAGCAGCGTAGAGCTGACTCGCCGCGCCGGCGGCTCGCTGGCCAACATCACCCGCACCGTCTCAGCCATTCAGGCAATGAACCAACAAATCGCCGCTGCCGCTGAAGAGCAAAGCGCCGTGGCCGAAGAAATCAACCGTAGCGTGCTGAACGTACGCGATGTTTCGGAACAGACCTCGGCTGCCAGTGAAGAGACCGCCGCCTCCAGTGTTGAGCTGGCGCGGTTGGGGACTCATCTGCAGATGTTGGTAGGCAGATTCAGAGTTTAAACGGTGATACGGATGCCTCGGTTTATTTGAAACCGAGGCTCTGCCTACAATCGAAAAATCAGTACAGTTTAATCTTTATTTAAGTACTATTCCCCTAACAGTTCTGCTAGTGGTCAATGGGGTTTGACCTGTGCATTAATCAATCCTGTTGCTCCCCCGACAGGAACCCATCATGTCTCTCCCAGCGCAAACTCTAGAAGTTCAAACATCTCGCTCTTTTTTGCTCCCACCTACTGTGACCGACACAGTAGATGGAACTTTGAACTTCAATAGCTTGATAAACCCCCCAATAGTCAGCGTTGCACCCTGGGTTGGAATTAATAGCCAATCAAAACTATGGATGCATTGCGAATGCATCTACGCCAACGGACGCCCTTGCATTATTGAGCTGGCAGAGGCTGTACCAGTGAGCACCTCGCCTGACGCACAGGCGTTCTCCTGCGAACTACCACTAGACGAGCTCTCGAAGCTGGCCGACAACACTACCATTACAATAATCCTGATGGTGAGTAGCGATGGCACACTGGAGAAACAATCTCTCAACAGCGTTCGCTACAGCCTAATGTTTCAACACCCTATAATCCTGACCAATTACAGTCGTTGGATGACAGACATTGGCTCAAACCTTGAACACTTGAAAATACATGACCTGATATTACTCCAAGCCCATAATGCTGGCGTCGACCTAGTTGGCGCTGGGTGGCCGGCTGATCAGTGGGCTGCCTGCCAGGATGACTCTTTTACCTATCAACTGCGTAACGGTGCTCGAGCTCTTGACCTGCGCTTGTACCGCCGAAGCAATGCGACGGGCACCCATCAAGAATTCATATTTGAACACGCTGGCTATGACGCCAATCGCAATTTGAACCACTGTATTCATGGAGTTTTAGAGTTCGCAGAACAAAACCCCGGGGAAATCATAATATTAAACTTCCACGAAGCAGTAATAGACGGTAGAGAATTTTACGTCGACAGTATTATAGAAATAGCACTCGGTAATCGTTGCATTCCTCCAACGGCAATGAACCTGACGATTGGTCAAATCCGCAGTCGATTCCCTGGCAGAAACATCATTATCACCTGGAACCATTCACAGTGGTATTGCTGGCCAAACGTTCATCAGACCTGGACCGGCGAAGACCTTAATGGAGAGAGAGATCTTTATAACCATATCACTCACATCATGGCCGACCCGCCAAAAGATCAACTATGGTCGATATTCGCCGCGGGCTACAATTTATTGGGACCTATTCGCTTTGGGCCCAGCGCTATCCATTGGGATTGTTTTTTTAACAGATTGGGTTCTGACCGCTATCGGCAACCCAGCAAAGGCAACATGATCAACGTTGATTTCTTCGCTGGAACAGGCGTCGTTGATCGATGCATCAACGCCACGCGAACTAGAGCGAATCAGGCCAATCGATCCCGCCCCATAGGTCTGACAACCAGCAATATAACAACCGACTCAATTCATTTGAAGTGGTTCAGCCCTCTAGACAACGAAACAATTAAGCATTACGAACTCTCCGTTAATGATGAACTGGTTGGCTTGGAAAACTCACTGCAATATACATTCAAAAGTTTGAAAGACGGGGTAACTTACCGGCTCCAGGTACTCGCAGTTTTCAACTCCGGCCACGGTGCTGCAGCTGAAATCACTGCCAGGACCGTAGGAATACCAGACACCATAAAACCCACTCCACCGACCGATCTCTACTTCGTTTTTTTTAGCGAGGTCAATCTTGCCCGCCTTCAATGGACCGCTTCGACTGACAACGTGGCAGTCATAGGCTATCAGGTTTATCGCGACGGCTTGCCGTTCGGACAAATAGTCCAACAAACATCGACCCTAATCGAGGTTGTCACCAACCAGTCGTATAAAGTCCGAGCCCTGGATGCCGCCGGAAACTTCGCCGATTCCGCCTCGCTGACAGTGACAGCAGACAGAATCCCCCCAGCAAACCCACCAACCTTCGCGCTCCCACAATCACCGTCAACTCCGTCAGCCTGGAGTGGTATCCATCCAGTGATAATGTCGCGGTTATCGGCTATCGGATCTACCGCAACGGCACACCGATCAGCCCGCTTATTGCCGGCACCCGTTACACCGATCATGGTCTTGCCGAAGCTACCCACTATATTTACAAGGTGCGTGCGCTGGATGCTGGCGGAAACATTGCCGACTCCGATCCATTGCCGGTCACTACACCGGACGAGACCGCACCTTCTAAGCCAACCAACCTCGAAATCATAACTCATACAGGCAAAAGCGCTCTCCTCTGGCGCCCGTCAACTGATAACGTCAAGGTCATCGGCTATGAGGTTTATCGAAACGGAAATCTACTCGACATAACCGAAGGTACGCTTCTTTTCCCTATCGACGTGACCCAACCCTATCGGTTCCAGGTGCGCGCAATGGATGCTGCCGGAAACGGTACCTACTCGGACGTGCTGGTATCCAAAGACGATCAGCCACCCAGCAAACCCGGCAATCTGCGAGCCACCAGCATCACCAATAACTCCGCCACCCTGGAGTGGACTGCATCCAGTGATAACGTTGGGGTTACCGGCTATGAGATCTTCCGTGGCAACAATAGGATCGACACAGCGAACGGCACCCGCTTCGTTGTCAACGGCTTGAGCCCAGGTACACCCTATGTTTTCAAGGTGCGGGCGATGGATGCCGCCGGCAACGGTACCGACTCCGATCCGCTGCCAGTCACCACCACCAAACCAGACACGACAGCGCCCTCCAAACCCACTAACTTGAGAGCCACCACTATCACCGACACCTCTGCCACTCTGGAGTGGAATGCATCCAGTGATAACGTCGGGGTTACCGGCTATGAGATCTTCCGTGGCAACAATAGGATCGACACTGCGAACGGCACCCGCATCGTTGTCACCGGCTTGAGCAAAAATACACCCTATGTATTCAAGGTGCGCGCGATGGATGCCGCCGGAAACGGTACCTACTCCGATCCGCTACCACTCACCACGCTTGCGGGCAATGGCCCGACCAATCTGACATTCGTGCGGTCCGGCGACACTCTCGGAATTCTCAGATGGCAACCTCCCGTTGATAGTAGCGGCGTCACCGGTTATCAGGTTTCAAAAGATCGAAACATCCTTGGAGATTTTCCCGAGACCCTCTACCTGTTCTTTGATTTGACGCCCGGTGTAACGCACTTGTTCGAGGTGCGAGCGAACCGCAATGGAAGGTATTCGGATGCTGTCCAGATTAGTGGCTGATCTGGAATTACCGACAGCAAGCTCCTGCGCCCACAGAGTCTTCGTCCAGTTTTAGATTCTGTGGGCAGGAGGCGCCCAAGCGTTTTGCTGCGTGACGTACAACGCTAGATCAAACCGGCTCACAACACCTGGCGTAAAAACGCCTGCGCCCGTGGATCCTTCGGAGCATCGAAGAACTCCGCTGGCGAGGCGTCTTCCAACAACTTGCCATGATCGAAGAACAACACCCGATCCGCCACTTCCCGCGCAAAGCCCATCTCGTGGGTCACGCAGACCATGGTCATGCCTTCCACAGCCAGCGTCTTCATCACATCCAGCACTTCGCCAACCATTTCCGGATCGAGCGCCGAGGTCGGCTCGTCGAATAGCATCACCTTCGGTTCCATCGCCAGCGCCCGGGCAATCGCTACCCGCTGTTGCTGGCCGCCGGACAGCCGCGACGGAAATTCGTTGGCTTTCTGTGCAATACCGACCTTTTCGAGCAGCACCATGGCCTTGGCCTCGCGCTCTTTCTTGCCGCGCTTGCGCACGACTTTCTGCGCCAGGCACAGGTTTTCCAGCACGGTCATGTGCGGGAACAGGTTGAAATGCTGGAATACCATGCCAACTTCACGGCGGTAGGCGTTCACGTCGGTTTTCGGATCGGCCAGTTGCAGGCCGTCGATGCTCACTGAACCGGAATCGAACTCTTCCAGGCCATTAAGGCAACGCAAGAAGGTCGACTTGCCGGAACCGGACGGACCGATGACCACCAGTACTTCACCCTTGGCGACGGTCGTGCTGACGTTGTCCACCGCGCGCACCACTTGGCCGCGGGTGTCGTAGACTTTTACCAGATCGCGGACTTCAATCACTTTGCGCGAGCCTCCGCTCAAGCCTGCTGGCGATTTTCGACAGCGGCAGGTTGATCAACAGGTACAGGCCGGCGACGCAGAACAGGATTTCGAACGGCGAGAACGAGGTGGTGATGACTTCACGACCGCTTTTGAGCAGTTCGGTAATCGCGATCACCGACACCAGCGACGTGTCTTTCACCAGACTGATGAACTGACCGGCCAGCGGCGGCAGTACGCGCTTGAACGCTTGCGGCAGCACCACATGACGCATCGACTGGCCAGCATTCAAGCCCAGCGAGCGCGCGGCTTCGTTCTGGCCACGGGCGATCGACTGCACGCCGGAGCGGATGATCTCTGCGACGTAGGCGCCGGTGAACAGCGACAGCGCGGCGATCCCGGCGAACTCCCGGGACAGGTTCATTACGGTACCGATGAAGAAGTAGAAAATGAAAATCTGCACCAACAGCGGTGTACCGCGCACCAGTTCGACGTAGATGGTCGAGAGGTCGCGCAGGGTCGGGTTGTTCGACAGCCGGCACAGGCCGGTCGCCAGGCCGATCAACAGGCCTAGCACGCCGGACACCACCGACAGCCAAAGCGTGGTCCAGAGACCCCACAACAGGGGTCCGGCGGCCCAGTGGCGGGTTACACCAATCACATCGCCTTCGGCCACATCATCGCCTTGGGCGACTTGCAGGCTGTTTTCGTCGACGGTCAGATGTTGTTCGTCCCCTGCGTCATTGCGCAGCGTGACCTCAGCTTTATCGCCCTTGCGCACTAACTCGCTGACGGTGGAGATGTCGGCGGCGCGCTGGGATTCTTCGGCGTGGTAGGCAAAGTACTGCGGTACGCGGTTCCAGCGCCATTCGTACGACATCAGCGAGGTGGCGTAATACAACGCGCCAGCCAGGCCGATCAGCACCAGCACGGTCAGGACGTGCCAGGGCCATTGGGCTTTTTTCTGTTTCATTGGGTATGCAGGTTCCGGATTCTGTGTCGCCAGGGAGGCCGCCATCGCCGGCAAGCCGGCTCCTACAGTTGATTTGGGTGAACACAACAGGTGTGTCCGGCGCCAATCCTGTAGGAGCCGGCTTGCTGGCGTTGACGCGACTCGGTCTGAGGCCTTACTCCATATCCTTGAGCCAAGCGGTGTCTTTGAACCACTTGTCATGGATGCGATCGTAGGTGCCGTCTTCGTGGATCTGGTGCAGGAAGTTGTTGATGAAGTTGATGCTGTCGTAGTCACCCTTCTTCAGGCCGAAGGCCAGCGGCTCGTAGGTGAACGGCTTGTCGAGGAACACCAGCTTGCCGTTGCCGACCTTGTTCACCGCCACAACGTTGTAAGGGGCGTCGTAGATAAAGGCGTCGGCCTTGCCATTGACCACGTCGAGCACAGCTTCCTGTTCGTTGTCGTAGCCGTGGTACTTGGCTTTGGCAATCAGCTTTTTGGCGACCATCTCGCCGGTGGTGCCGAGCTTGGAGGTGATGCGGTAGTCGGCGGTGTTCAGGTCTTTGTAGGACTTGATGGTGCCTTCCAGCTCCTTGCGGATCAGCAGGGTCTGGCCGACCACGATAAACGGTTCACTGAAGTTCAGGCGCAGGTTGCGCTCCTGGGTCAGGGTCATGCCACTGCCGATCATGTCGAACTTGTCGGTCAGCAGGGCCGGGATGATGCCGTCGTAGCCGGTGGACACCAGCTCCAGCTTGACGCCCATGGCCTTGGACATGGCTTTGAGGATGTCGACTTCGAAACCGATGATCTCGCCGCGCTTGTTGGTCATTTCGAACGGCATGTAAGTCGGGTCCATGCCGACTTTCAACGTGCCGCGCTTGACCGCGTCATCAATGGCACCGGCCTGCGCCGCGCTGACTGCAACCAATGCCATGACGCTGACCAGCAGCATCGACAGATACTTCTTCATCTTCAAGTCCCCAAAACCATTGCGTTTGCGGCACGAAATCGACAGTTTTTCCTGAGAAAACCGATAGATACGGACACAAAACGGTCCGGGCGCACCAATTCGGGGAGGGATGCTAACGCACCTGTCCAATTGCACAAGTTTTTTGGGTAATTGATCGTTCCCACGCTCTGCGTGGGAACGCAGCCAGGGACGCTCCGCGTCCCAACGATCAATAAAAAACCCGCTTTCGCGGGTTTTTTTTGTTACGCCAACTGAGGCTGGGCGCTCAGCGGCTGGAGCGGCAACAGCGGTGCATGGGGGTCGGCCTGGACCGACTTGCGCCACGCACCCAACCACCCGGGGTGACCTTCGCTCCACACCTGCTCATGCAAGCGAGCCAATGCCACCGGGTCGCTCAGCAGCTGTACCCGCTCATTGTTGGTCAGGCCTTCAGGCCCGACTTTCATCGCGTGCCGCACCCGCTCGACCCGCAGCCATTCGATCGGCTCGGCCTCACGGTGCCGCGAGGTCGCCAGCGCACACGCCAGGGCGTTCTGCTGTGGATCGACCACCGCGCGGATGAAGCCTTCCTTGAGCGCGTGATAACGGTTTTCATGAGTGTACTGGTCAGTCGCCAGCAACGCCTGCGGTGGATTGTATTCCTCCGGAATCAGGAACAGGCTCTCGTCACGGGACTTGAGACCCAGGCCGACGCGGCTTGAAATCACCGACACCGGGATCGACAACATCAGCGAACCGACGATCGGCACCAACCACCACAGGAAGCTTGGGTTCAGCCAGATCACCAGCAGTGCCCAGAAGAAACCCAGCAAGGTCTGCGGACCGTGGCGCTTGACCGCTTCGCTCCAGGGTGTGGAGTCGTCGTCACGCTGCGGCGAATTCCAGGTCGCGGCCCAGCCGAGGAATGCGGCGAGCACGAAACGGGTGTGGAAAATCATCCGCACCGGCGCCAGCAGCATAGAGAACAACATCTCCAGCAGCATCGACAGCGTGACCTTGAACTTGCCACCGAACTCTTTCGCGCCCTTGGCCCAGATCAGGATGATGCTCAATAGCTTCGGCAGGAACAGCAGCACGATGGTGGTCGAGAATAGCGCAATCGCCTTGTCCGGATGCCATTGTGGCCACAGCGGATAGAGCTGGCGCGGTTCGAGGAAGTATTGCGGCTCCATCAACGTATTGACCGCCAGCAGCGCCGTCGACAACACCAGGAAGAAGAACCACAGTGGCGCCGACAAGTAAGACATCACGCCGGTCAGGAACACGGCGCGGTGCACCGGGTGCATGCCCTTGACCAGGAACAGGCGGAAGTTCATCAGGTTACCGTGGCACCAGCGACGGTCACGCTTGAGTTCGTCCAGCAGGTTCGGCGGCAATTCTTCATAGCTGCCCGGCAAGTCATAGGCAATCCACACGCCCCAACCCGCACGGCGCATCAGCGCGGCTTCGACGAAGTCGTGGGACAGGATCGCACCGGCAAATGCACCTTTGCCCGGCAACGGCGCCAGGGCGCAGTGCTCGATGAACGGCTTCATGCGGATGATCGCGTTGTGGCCCCAGTAGTGGGATTCGCCCAACTGCCAGAAGTGCAGGCCAGCGGTGAACAGTGGACCGTACACACGGGTAGCGAACTGCTGCATGCGCGCATACAGGGTGTCCATGCCCGACGCACGTGGCGCGGTCTGGATGATCCCGGCGTCCGGCGTGGCTTCCATCAGGCGTACCAGACTGGTCAGGCACTCGCCGCTCATCACGGAGTCAGCATCGAGCACGACCATGTACTTGTAGTCACCCCCCCAGCGACGGCAGAAGTCATCGAGGTTGCCGCTTTTACGTTTCACACGACGACGGCGGCGACGATAGAAGATCTTGCCGAAGCCACCGGCTTCGCGGCAGACGTCCAGCCAGGCTTGCTGTTCGGCGACGCATATATCGGCGTCGTTACTGTCACTGAGCACGAAGAAATCAAAGCGATCCAGGTCACCTGTGGCGGCGACCGACTCGAACGTTGCACGCAGGCCGGCGAATACCCGAGGCACGTCTTCGTTACAGATCGGCATCACCAGTGCGGTGCGCGCATCCTTCGGAATCGGCTCGTTGCCAGCGCTTTTGCCGGAGATACGGTATTTATCGTGACCAGTGAGCAGCTCGAGAAAGCCCATCAGCGCGGTCCAGAAACCGGCCGAGACCCAGCAGAACAAAATCCCGAACAAGATCAGGATGCTGGTCTGCAATGCATACGGCAGCACTTGCGTGGCGGTTTGCAACAGCGGTTGGTGCAGGACTTCATCAAGGTCGACGAACGACCAGCCCTGGTACGGCATGATGCCTTTCATGTACCAGCCGGCGACGATGGTTTGTCCGAGCATCAGGACCAACAGAATGTAGCGACGGATCGAACCGACCGTGCGCCAGCGCGCCGCCGGCAGCACATTCTCGTCTTTAGGCGGTTTCGGCGGGTTGGTGCGACCGGTTAGACGTCGCCAGCCGCGCACCAGGATATTGGTACGCCATGGCTCTGGCACGACCTTGGTCCGACGAATCGGCGGGGTCGCCTTCAGGCAGACGCGCCCGCTGGCGTCGAGCGCCAGCATTTCAGCGTCCTGCAACTCTTCAGCGGTGCTCAGGGTCAGGCGCTTGCCAACCGATGCCTGGGCGGCCTCGGTCGGGGCATCAAATGTCGAAGACGACAAACGCTCGTGCAATTCGCTGAAGGACTTGCAGCCCGCGAGTTCCGCGCGCTGCTGGTCGGTCATCGGCAGATGTGCCAGATACTCGGATAGAGTCTCTGGCTGTACTTGAGAATTACTCATCGGCAGGCAACTGGTAGCTCCAGGTCTCGGTCAGGACTTCTTCAGTCGATGCCGATTCCGGTGTGGCTGGGACCGCGTCGGCAGCAGCAGGCTGCTTGGCGTCATTGTTGTTCGCCTTGTCCTTGGCATCTGCGACTGGCTTGGCTTCGGCCTGCTTGGCCTCGGCGGCCTTCGCTTCCTTGTCTGCTTTCTCCGCTTGCTTGGCGGCAACTTTGTCGGCCTTGGCAACGGAAGAAGTGGATGCTGGAATCGAAGTCTTGGCCAGATCGGCAGGCACGATGTTCTGCACCAGTGCAGCACGCATCTCGGTGGACTTGCCCGGGTCCTTGATCTTCATCCGAAGAGTCAGGCGCCAGCCCTTGGTTTCAGGGTTGTAGCGCACGCTGTTCTCGACCAGTTCGGCGTTTTCGCCGACGCTGACCTGGCTGCGCACATCCGTATCCGGGGCCAAAGCCGCCAGGGACGGACCTTCGAAGTCCACCAGATAGGCAACGCTGCCGTCCGGCTGACGAATCAGATTGGACTGCTTGACGTCACCGGTGGATTTGAGGGTCTGACTGACCCAGGCACTGTCCGGTGCGTGCAACGCCGCTTCGTCCATGGTCCAGTGCATGCGATAAGCGAAGTCCAGCGGCTGGCCTGGCTCCGGCATCTTTTCCGGGCTCCAGAACGCCACGATATTGTCGTTGGTTTCGTCGGCGGTCGGAATCTCGACCAGATCGACGGTGCCCTTGCCCCAATCGCCCTTCGGTTCGATCCAGGCGCTTGGGCGCTTGTCGTAGCGGTCGTCGAGGTCTTCGTAGTGGCTGAAATCACGACCACGTTGCAGCAAGCCGAAACCACGCGGGTTCTCGACGGAGAAGTTGCTCACCGCCAGGTGTTTCGGGTTGTTCAGCGGACGCCAGATCCACTCACCGTTGCCGGCATGGATCGACAGACCGCTGGAATCGTGCAGCTCACGACGGTAGTTGAGGACTTTCGATGGCTGGTTGGCGCCGAACAGGAACATGCTGGTCAATGGCGCGATGCCCAGTTTGCCGACTTTGTCGCGCAGGAACATCTGCGCCTTGACGTCGACAATGGTGTCGCTGCCCGGACGCAGGGTCAGGCGGTAGGCGCCGGTCGCCCGTGGCGAATCCAGCAGGGCGAAGATCACCAGGTGCTTGTCGCCCGGTTTCGGCTGTTGAATCCAGAACTCGCGAAAACGCGGGAACTCTTCGCCGGACGGCAGTGCGGTATCGATCGCCATGCCGCGAGCGGACAAGCCGTAGACGTGCCCCTTGCCGACCACGCGGAAGTAGCTCGCGCCCAGCATGGTCATGATTTCGTCCTGCTTGTCAGCCTTGTTGACCGGGTACAGGACGCGGAAACCGGCGTAGCCCAGCTGCTCGGTGGCCTTAGGATCGAACTTGACGTCGCCGAAATCGAAACGACTCGGGTCGTACTTGATCTCTTCGACGGTGTTCGCCGTGATTTCGTTGATTTTCACCGGCGTATCGAAATGCATGCCCTGGTGATAGAACGACAGCTTGAACGGTGTCTTCTGATCGGCCCATTCGGCTTTTTCAGTCAGGAAGCGAATTTTCTGATAATCGGCGAATTTCATCTCGCGAAATTCGTTCGGCAGGTTACTGCGCGGAGCTTCGTACTTTTGCCCGGCCAGCTCTTTTGCCTTGACCGATACATCATCCAGACTGAATGCCCAAAGCTGGCCGGCGCTGAGCAGGCACAGCAGTGCCGAGCCCGCTACCAATGCGCTACGAAACCGTTTGGCAGTCAATTTTGGTGCGTTACAGGGACTAACAATCACGAGCAACCCTCGCCGAAAACAGATCAAAAAACCAACGGCCAGTTAAAGGGCCAGCAGGTATCCGGCACGAAAAAGCCGACTCTGCAGACCACTCTTGCCAAGTTGGCGAGCATTGTTCCGACTCCGCTGGGGCAAAATGATTCCCCAATCGGATCCGGACAAGTCTCTACCTAAGTCAAAATGGACCAACGAACGCTGATCCCCGTAGCGCGCGATTATCTAGTAGGCCGCGTTACAACGCATCAGGGGTAACAAAGTATTTATTGGGATAAACGCCTGTTTTCGACCGAAAAGCGCTTAAAAAGATGTTTCAAGCGCTTTCAGGTCTGTAACAGGAAGGTAACCGGGCCATCATTGACCAGGTGCACCTGCATATCCGCGCCGAATCTACCTGATGCCACAGTGCCATGCACCTGTTTCGCTTTGCTTAATAGATAGCCGAAAAGCTCCTCGCCCAAGGCCGGGGGGGCCGCGGTCGAGAAGCTCGGTCGCAGCCCGCTCTTGGTGTCGGCGGCCAGGGTGAACTGCGAGACCAGCAACAACCCGCCACCCACATCCGCCAGGGACAGGTTCATCTTGCCCTCAGCGTCGCTGAACACACGATAGTTAAGCAGCTTATTGAGAAGTTTGTCGGCGCTGGCCCGCGTGTCGTCCGGCTCGACGGCTACCAGCACCAGCAAACCCTGGTCGATTGCGCCGACCACCTGCCCCGCTACCTCCACCCGCGCGCCGCGCACGCGTTGCAGCAAGCCCTTCATGCTTCTTCAGGCGACAGGTCTAGCAAGCGCCGGGCCATTCGGTCGGCAGCGCGTACCAATGCATCGGTAATCCCCGGCTCAGCGGCGGCATGGCCCGCGTCCCGGATTATTTGCAATTCGCTATTGGGCCAGGCCTGGTGCAGTTCCCACGCGTTATCCAATGGACAGATGACGTCATAGCGTCCATGGACAATCACGCCAGGCAAGTGGGCAATCTTGCCCATGTCACGAATCAGCTGATTCGGTTCAAGGAAGGCGTTATTGGTGAAGTAGTGGCATTCGATACGGGCGATGGACAATGCACGCTGCGGCTCGGAGAAACGATCGACCACCAGCGGGTTCGGACGCAGCGTCGCGGTCCGGCCTTCCCACGTGGACCAGGCTTTGGCGGCGTGCATCTGGGCGATCTGATCGTTGCCGGTGAGTCGTTTATGGAAGGCGTTGAGCAAATCGCCGCGCTCGTCCATCGGGATCGGCGCAACGTAGTCCTGCCAGTAATCGGGAAACAGACGGCTGGCACCCGCCTGATAAAACCATTCGATTTCCTGCGGGCGGCAGAGAAAAATCCCACGCAGGATCAGCCCGTGCACACGTTCCGGATGGGTTTGCGCGTAGGCCAGCGCCAAAGTCGAACCCCAGGAGCCACCGAACAGCACCCACTTGTCGATGCCCAAGTGCTCGCGGATTCGCTCAAGGTCGGCGACCAAGTCCCAGGTGGTGTTGTTTTCGAGGCTGGCATGGGGGGTGGAGCGACCGCAACCGCGTTGGTCGAAGGTGACGATGCGGTACAGGTTTGGATCGAAGTAGCATCGGCTCGCCGCGTCACACCCGGCGCCGGGGCCGCCGTGAATGAACACCACTGGCAAACCTTGCGGTGAACCGCTTTCGTCGACATACAGCGTGTGGGTCTCGTCGACGGCCAGATCGTGCCGGGCGTGGGGTTTGATCTGCGGGTACAAAGTCTGCATTGCGCACTCCGTAAGGGGTCGAGGTCATCCCTGGGGGGACTTCTATTATTCTGCCGTTGGGCATCATAAACCCGATTTACGTCAATGAGCATGCACTTACAGAGTCAGAGTTTTACTACCCGTTTTTTCCGCTATAGGGCTGATCAGTGTCTGATAGAGCGCACCAACCTCGTCAAACTGCCCCCCACCCCCGTAGACAGCCTTGTGCCACCCCCTCTGTGTGTACAGCATCATGGTGAGGCCATCAGCGATCGGTCGCTCGGCATCAAGCTGCAAATCCGAACTGTGGCGACCCTGTTCGGCGCGGTGGCGTCTGACACGAAGCCATGCCCGCGACCCTCAATGGACTACTGTATCGTGAACGTTACAGGCTGACTGACGGCTGATTCATGCCCATGGTAAATTTGCCTTGCAGCCACGTGTTTTTGGCCCTTGTCCCATTTGACGATGCACACCCAAGTAGTGCCCGCCACCGATACCCTTCCCAGTGGTCTCCCGTCGACTGGGTTGATTATTTCCACTGTGGCGCCCTTGTCGCAAAGACCGGACAACATCATTTCACCTTCCTCATGAATGCTTTCAGCAGTCGGGAAGATGAGTTTGGGCGAAGCCACTATGAATTTTATCGCGACCGGATCACTCCAATCGGAAAACTCCGATCCTCGCACTTGTTGTCTCGCCCTGACTTGCCTGGATAAGCCAAAAGACAGAAAACCAGCTTTCACAGACGTATACCAGTTCGTCCCGTATGATTTGCAGCCCACTGGGTTACCGTCAAATTCAACCTCCATGGTTGCCCCGTCCTCACAAGTACCCATCACCAATACCCGCTCTCCCAGAAAGTACGTTGCCTCATCGAGAGGGGTCGTGATTGACGGCGGGGACGGTTTAATAGCGGTTAGCCCGGTCGCTGGGCTGTCATCAGAACGCTCGTCTGATGCAATGAATTTGACCGCAATCGGGGCGCTACCCTGTGACGGCATAAAACCGTTAACTGTTTGCCTTACTCTGAAGGTCGAAGTGATGGGGTAGCTGTGCCAATAAGAGGAGAACCATGTGCCATTGAATACCGCTGCGTGCCCTGGCATCCACCCTCCCTCGGTACTGATAAACACATCCACCTGCGGTTCCCGTTCATTCACGGCTGACCCGCACCCCCCGAGCAGAATGGGGCCATTGCCGCTTCCGATTACATACTCACTGCCTGCAACCGGAAGCGTCATTGTCGGGATGGGCGACTCGATTTGATAGCCCACTTCAAATGAGATTTGATTGCCTGCTTGTGAACGCACCCCATCGACAGTCTGCCTGGCCTTGACCGACACCGTGCCAGCCCCACCTCCCAACCAACCAAGCCACAGACCTGTAGATAGATCTCCTTGAAATGCCCCCCATATTCGATAAGCAAACCATCGAGAGCCCACTATTGCTGCATCAGCCCATTTTGTATTGTTCGGGGTCAGCAACTCGACACTGGTCGCATTCTCATCACAGGTCCCCTCTATCAGAACATCAAAAAAGGCAGCATGCTGGCTGCCTTCAGAGGGGGAAGTGATGGTGGGCGGCTGCGGCATTCGCGGCACCTCACTCAGGACCATTCCATGATCAGCCATTGAATCGTCAGCCAGTAATGAGATCGCAACATCGGGTTCACGAGATTTGTCCAACATATCCTTTCGCTCTCCTTGAGCCTCGCCAGGTGGCCAGCGTAGAAGTTTTTAGCTTGATCAGAGCTAAAACACACCTGTCATAAATGACAGTTCTGACCAATGGCTCTCCGATATCGCCAACTCAGAACGAATAGCGTTGCTTCCCCCAGGCAAGCAAGCCTTGCAGCAACTCTTTCAACACCACCTGCGTCGGCTCTGCCAGGTCTGGCCGATAACGGAACGGCTCGAACTCTTCCATATAGGTGCACTGGCCCAGCTCCAGTTGCACGGCATGAATGTTTTGCGCCGGATTGCCGTAGTGACGGGTGATGTGTCCGCCCTTGAAGCGCCCATTCAGCACATGGCTGTAGTCCGGATGCCCCGCGCAGATCGCTTCCAGTTGAGTTGCAAGCTGTGGATCGCAACTGGCGCCGTTAAAGGTGCCGAGGTTGAAATCCGGCAGTTTGCCGTCGAACAGGTGCGGGATGATCGAGCGGATCGAGTGGGCATCGAACAACAGCGCGTAGCCGAACTCGGCTTTCAATCGCGCCAGCTCGTTGTGCAAGGTGCTGTGGTATGGCGTCCAGATCTGCTCCAGATAGGTCGCGCGCTCTTCTTTCGAAGGCTCCATTCCCTCATGGAACAACGCAATACCGTCGAACAGTGTCGCCGGGTACAGACCGGTGGTGGCGCCGACATACAAAGGCTTGTCGTCGGATGGCCGGTTCAGGTCGATGACAAACCGCGAGTATTCGGCGGCCAGGGTACTGGCACCCAGTTCGGCGGCGAAATCGTACAGCTGCGGGATGTGCCAATCGGTATCCGGCAGGCTTTTCGCGGCGGGGATCAACCCGGCTTCGACCGCGGGGGTCAGGCGCACACCGGCGTGGGGCATGCTGATCAGCAGCGGCACGCGGCCTTGTTTGAAGTTCAGAACCTTATCCACAACTGCTCTCCTACAGACTTGTTTCTACGCCGTGACGCACGACGCGTTTTTCCAGGTCGCCGCCCAGCCAGTAGCACAGGTCGGCCGGACGATCGATTTGCCAGGCAACAAAATCGGCTACCTTGCCCGCCTCCAGCGAACCGTGGGTAGCGGCCATGCCCAATGCCGTCGCGGCATGAATCGTCGCGCCCGCCAGGGCCTCTTCCGGGGTCATGCGGAAACAGGTGCAGGCCATGTTCAACATCAGGCGCAACGACAGCGCCGGCGAGGTGCCGGGATTGAGATCACTGGCGATGGCGATTTTCACCCCGTGTTTGCGCAAGGCCTCCATCGGTGGCAATTGGGTCTCGCGCAGGAAATAGAAAGCGCCGGGCAGTAACACGGCCACTGTGCCGGACTTGGCCATGGCGATGGCGTCGTCTTCTGTCATGAATTCCAGGTGGTCGGCCGACAGTGCGTGGTAACGCGCCGCGAGGCTCGATCCATGCAGGGACGAGAGCTGCTCGGCGTGCAGCTTCACCGGCAAGCCCAGTTCCCGGGCAGTGACGAATACGCGCTCAACCTGGGCAGGGGAAAACGCCAGGTATTCGCAAAAGGCGTCCACCGCGTCCACCAGCCCTTCGGCGGCCAGGGCCGGGAGCATTTCGCTGCAGATGTGATCGATGTAGTCGTCGGCGCGATCGGTGTACTCCGGCGGCAAGGCGTGAGCCGCCAGGCAGGTGCTGCGTACGCTGACCGGCAGTTCGGCACCGAGGCGACGGGCGACCCGCAGCATCTTGCGTTCGTTGGCCAGGTCCAGGCCGTACCCGGATTTGATTTCGATGCTGGTGACACCGTCGCGCATCAGGCTTTTCAGGCGCTTGGCGGCGCTGGCGAACAGTTCATCTTCACTGGCTGCGCGAGTGGCACGCACGGTGCTGGCGATACCCCCGCCGCTGGCGGCGATTTGCGCGTAGCTGACGCCTTGCAGACGCTGCTCGAATTCACCGCTGCGGTTGCCGCCGAACACCGTGTGGGTGTGGCAGTCGATCAGGCCCGGCGTGACCCAGGCCCCATTCAAATCATTGACCACCGGGTACTCGCCGGACGGCAGTTCGCTGCGCGGGCCGACCCATTCGATGAGTGCACCGGACGTCACGATGGCCGCATCCTCGATGATCGAGTACACGCCCTGGGCCATGGTTGCGACGTGGCAGTGTTGCCAGAGGGTTTTCATTCGGTTCCTCCGATGGTTGATCGCTCCACGCTCTGCGTGGGAATGCCTCAATGGACGCTCTTGGGACGCGGAGCGTCCCGGGCTGCATTCCACGCGGAGCGTGGGAACGATCGGTTGGGGGCGGGTTAGAGGCTAGGCAGCAACTTCGCCGCGACCAATTCATTCAAGCAACGCGAAGCCAATAACTCAGTCGCCGCATTGATGTCCGGTGCAAAGAAGCGGTCCTTCTCATAGAACGGCACTTCCTTACGCAGGATGGCCCGAGCCTTTTCCAGCTTCGGCGACGTCTTCAGGCCATTGCGCAGGTCCAGGCCCTGAGCGGCGGCCAGCCATTCCACAGCCAGAATGCCACGGGTGTTCTCGGCCATTTCCCACAAACGCTTGCCTGCGGCCGGAGCCATGGACACGTGGTCCTCCTGGTTGGCGGAAGTCGGCAGGCTGTCCACCGAGTGCGGATGGGACAGCGCCTTGTTCTCGCTGGCCAGCGCCGCTGCGGTCACCTGGGCGATCATGAAGCCGGAATTGACGCCGCCATTGGCCACCAGGAACGGCGGCAGTTGCGACATGTGCTTGTCCATCATCAACGAAATGCGCCGCTCGCTCAGGGAGCCGATTTCAGCGATGGCCAAGGCCATGTTGTCAGCGGCCATGGCCACCGGTTCTGCGTGGAAGTTGCCGCCGGAGATCACGTCACCTTCTGCGGCAAATACCAGCGGGTTGTCGGATACGGCGTTGGCTTCGATCGCCAGCACTTCGGCAGCCTGGCGGAACTGGGTCAGGCAGGCGCCCATGACTTGCGGCTGGCAGCGCAGGGAGTACGGGTCCTGGACCTTTTCGCAGTTCTGGTGAGAATCAGAGACTTCACTGCGCTCGCCCAGCAGGTCGCGGTAGGCGGCAGCGGCATCGATCTGGCCTTTCTGACCACGGGCGGCGTGAATGCGTGCGTCGAATGGCGAGCGCGAACCCAGGACCGCTTCAACGGTCAGGCCGCCCAGAGCCAGGGCTCCGGCGAACAAGTCCTCACCCTCAAACAGACCGCGTAAGGCGAATGCCGTGGATACTTGCGTGCCATTGAGCAACGCCAGGCCTTCTTTCGCAGCCAGGGTCAGCGGAGTCAGGCCAGCGACTTTCAGCGCTTCCCTCGCTTCCATCCACTCGCCTTTGTAGCGTGCCTTGCCTTCGCCCAGCAGTACCAGCGACATGTGCGCCAACGGGGCCAGGTCGCCGGACGCACCGACCGAACCTTTCAGCGGAATGTGCGGGTAGACCTCAGCGTTGATCAAGGCGATCAATGCGTCGATCACTACACGACGAATGCCGGAGAAACCACGGCTCAGGCTGTTGACCTTGAGCACCATGACCAGACGCACCAGCGCGTCGCTAATCGGCTCGCCAACACCAGCCGCGTGGGACAGCACCAGCGAGCGCTGCAGGTTTTCCAGGTCTTCGCTGGCAATGCGGGTCGAGGCCAGCAGGCCGAAACCGGTGTTGATACCGTAAGCGGTGCGGTTTTCGGCGAGGATCTGCTCCACGCAGGCGACGCTGGCTTCGATCTGGGCCGCGGCGCTATGGTCGAGGGTGATTTTGACCGGTTGCTGATAAACATCACGCAATTGGGCAAGGCTCAGTTGGCCAGGAATCAAGTTAAGCGCAGTCATTTCATGCTCCTTTTGAGAGTTTGTTATTAACTACCAGACGCTCCGGATTGATCCGTTGTCCGTCGCTTCCCTCTTTTTGAAAGGGCTGGCGCCTTGGCACGCTGGTTGGGTATGGAAATCAGTTCAGATTCGGTAAAGCCTTTTGCAACAAAGCCGGGTCTTTCAAAACGCCGGCAGCGGCGGCGATGTCCGGCGCCAGCCAGCGGTCCTGATCGTAGGCCGGCACGCGTTCGCGCAGCAGGCGCCACGCGGCATCGGTGCCAGCACCAAAACGCTGTTCTTTCAGGAACTCGAAAGCCTGGGCCGCCAGCAAGTACTCGATGGCGAGAATCTGCGTGCAGTTTTCCAACGCGCGGTGCAGCTTCAATGCGGCGTTGGTGCCCATGCTCAGGTGGTCTTCCTGCAAGCCCGAGGTGACGTAGTTGTCGAGCACCGCCGGTTGCGCCAGTTGGCGATTTTCCGCACACAGCGACGCGGCGACGTACTGCACGATCATCATCCCGGAGTTCACCCCCGGGTTGGCCACCAGGAACGCCGGCAAGCCGCTGACGTGCGGGTTGATCAAACGGTCCAGGCGCCGCTCGGCGATGGAGCCGATTTCGGCCATGGCAATCGCCAGCAGGTCCGCCGCCATTGCCACGGACTGGCCGTGGGGATTGGCCTGGGACATGACGCGGAAGTTGTCCGGTGTACCCAGCAACAACGGGTTATCCGTGCAGCCGTTGAGTTCGGTTTCGATTTGCTTGATCGCGTGCTCAAGCTGATCGCGAGCGGCGCCGTGCACTTGCGGAATCGAGCGGATACTCAATGCATCCTGCGTACGAATGCCTTTGCTTTGGGCAATCACTTCACTGCCATCGAGCAGCGCCCGCAAATTGATCCCGACCTGTTGCATGCCCGGATGCGGCTTGAGGGCGATGATCTCGGCATCGAACGCTGCAATCTGGCCACGCTGGGCCTCGAAGCTCATGGCGCTGATCACATCGGCCCATTGCAGCAGTCGCGTGGCGTCGGCAATGGCCAGGCAACTGAGGCCGCTCATGCACGGCGTACCGTTGACCAGGCACAGCCCGTCCTTGGCGCCGAGTTGAACCGGTTGCAAGCCCTCTTCGGCCAACGCTTGTTGCGCCGACACGACTTGCCCGCGATAGCTGACGTTGCCGACACCCAGCAGGGCGATGCTGATGTGGGCCATGTGGGTCAGGTAGCCGACCGAACCCTGAGACGGCACTTGCGGAGTGATGCCGCGATTGAGCAACGCCAGCAAGGCTTCGACCACTCGGCGATGAATGCCGGATTTGCCGTGGGAATAGTTACGGATCGCCGCGCACATGATCGCGCGAGTCTGTTCGTCGGCCAGTGGAGCACCCACGCCACAGGCGTGACTGAGCAAGGTATTGCGCGACAGTTGGCTGAGTTGTTCGTCTTTGAGCGAAACGTTGCACAAAGCGCCCAGCCCGGTATTCACGCCATAGGCGCGTTCGCCGCTGGAGACGATGCGCTGGACGATCGCCTGGGCATTTTCGATGCGAGCCCAGGCCTGCTCCGACAGCTCAAGCTGTGCGCCATGGCGGGCTACGGCAACCACATCCTGCCAACGCAACGGGGCATCGGCGATAACGATTTTTTCAGCCTGGGACATCATTAACCTCATACAAACTCTTTTGACTAATGAAACTCTGTGGCGAGGGGATTTATCCCCGTTGGGCAGCGAAGCGGCCCCAAAACATGCCACCAGAGTTTCTCAGGCATACCGCGTCTAATGGCTTTACGACTGCTACGCAGCCGAACGGGGATAAATCCCCTCGCCACAAAAGCGGTGCTGTTTACACCACCGCCGCCCGTCGCTGCACGAACCGGTCGACATACTCATCCGCTGGCGAATGCAGGATCTCTCGCGGCGTGCCGACCTGGATCAGGCGGCCGTCCTTGAGGATCGCGATGCGGTTGCCGATGCGCACGGCTTCATCGAGGTCGTGGGTGATGAAGACGATGGTCTTGTGCAGGGTCTTTTGCAGTTCCAGCAACTGGTCCTGCATCTCGGCGCGGATCAGCGGGTCGAGGGCACTGAAGGCTTCGTCCATCAGGATGATATCGGTGTCCGCCGCCAAAGCACGGGCCAAACCCACACGTTGACGCATGCCGCCAGAGAGCTGGTGCGGGTATTTGTTTTCGTAGCCCTTGAGGCCCACGGTGTTGATCCAGTGCAGCGCGCGCTCGGCGCACATCTGCTTGCTCTCGCCACGGATCTTCAAGCCATAGGCGACGTTGTCCAGTACGGTCTTGTGCGGCAGCAGGCCGAAACTCTGGAACACCATGCTGATCTTGCGCCGGCGAAATTCGCGCAGGGCTTCCATGTCGTATTGCAGGATGTCCACACCATCCACCAGGATTGCGCCGCTGGTCGGGTCGATCAGGCGATTGAAGTGGCGCACCAAGGTGGATTTGCCGGAACCGGACAGGCCCATGATCACGAAAATCTCGCCGCTGCCGATGCTCAGGGACAAATCGTTTACCCCGACCACGCAGCCGGTTTCGGCCAGCACCTGATCCTTGGTCTTACCCTGGCCAACCATCGCCAAGGCATCCTTGGCACGGTTGCCGAAAATCTTGAAGACATTCTTGACTTCAATCTTGCTCACGGTTGCGTTGTTCATTTGCTCACCTCATGCCGTGCGCGACCGTACGCTTGTGTAATGCGGTCGATCACCACTGCCAGAATCACGATCGCCAGACCGGCTTCCAGGCCGCGTCCGACGTTGAGGGTCTGAATCCCCACCAACACGTCTTCGCCCAAGCCACGGGCACCGATCATCGAGGCGATCACCACCATCGACAGGGCCATCATGGTGGTCTGGTTGATCCCGGCCATGATGCTCGGCAGGGCCAGCGGCAGTTGCACGCCGAACAGTTGCTGCCAACGGTTGGCACCGAAGGCGTTGATGGCTTCCATCACCTCGCCGTCAACCTGGCGAATGCCCAGGTCGGTCAAACGGATCAGCGGTGGCGCGGCGTAGATCACGGTCGCGAAAATCGCCGGAACCTTGCCCAGGCCGAACAGCATCAGCACCGGGATCAGGTACACGAAGCTCGGCATGGTCTGCATGATGTCCAGCAACGGCATCAGCACCGAACGCAGGCGATTGCTGCGCGCCGAGAGGATGCCCAACGGGATGCCGATCAGCACTGAAATAACCGTGGCCACCATCATCAGTGCCAGGGTCTGCATCAGCTTGTCCCAGAGGCCAACCGCGCCCACCAGGAACAGCAAGCCGACGATCACGCCGGTGGTCACGACTTTGCGAGTGGCATGCCAGGCAACGCCCGCCACGATTGCCAGCATCAGCCACCAGGGCGCCGCACGCAGCAGCCCTTCAAGATTGACGATGGCCCACAACAGGGTGTCGGAGATGCTGCGGAACACATCGCCGTAGTTGGTGACCAGCGAATCGACCCAACCGTTGACCCAGTCGGCGATGGAAAAGGTAAAGCTTTCGGGAAACATAAGAGACTCTCAATCAAGGGGTTGCGATCAAGCATCCGACAGCCGTTACCGACTGCCGGAGAAGCCCAACCTACAAGGCCGCGTCGATTTTCTTGGCTGCGTCTTCACTTACCCAGGCGTGCCAGACTTCAGGATGTTCCTTCAAGAAGATCTTGGCCAGTTTTGGCGACTCGATCCGCTCTTTGGTCATGCGGCCCAGGTTCTGGTTCAGCAGGTCGATCGGAATGTTGACCTTGTCCAGCACGGCCACCAGTTCCGGCGCTTCGTCGTGGAAAGTCTTGGACAAGCCGACCTTGATGGTCACGGTCTTGTTCACACCGGGTTTCTCTTCGAGCTTCACTACGTCGACCTGGCCCATCAATGGCGTCGGCGACCAGTAGTAGAACAGGATCGGCTCGCCGCGCTTGTAGCTCGACAGTACGGCGGCATCCAGCGCCGGGCCGGTGCCTGGGCGGAAGTTGGTGTAGGTGCTTTCCAGGCCGTAGCTCTTGAGCATTTCGCTGTTGTCCAGCTCACAGGTCCAGCCGGCCGGGCAGTTGTAGAAACGCCCTTTGGATGGCTCTTCAGCGTCCTTGAACACGGCGGAGTATTTGCCCAGGTCAGCGATGTTTTTCAGGTCCGGAGCCTTGGCTTCCAGCTTGCGCTTGGCATCGCCTTCGATTACGTAGCGCGGCACGTACCAGCCTTCGATCGCGCCGACGACCGGAGCGCCGACCCCGACGACCTTGCCGGCCTTCTCGGCCTTGTTCCAGACCTCGCTGCGGCCGACCCACTCTTCGGCGAACACCTGGATATCGTTGCTGCTCAGGGCGTTTTCCATGGTGATGGAGTTGCCCGGCAGGCTGTCGGTCTTGCAGTCGTAGCCTTTTTCCAACACGACTTGCATCACGTCGGTCAGCAACATGGCGCTTTCCCAGTTCAGGCCGGCGAATTTCACCGGTTTGCCCGACTCGCACCAACCCGCCGCCTGAGTGGCGCCGGCACTGGCCAGCAGGCCCATGGAAAGCAATGTGGTCAGCAGGGTCTTGTTCGATTTCATTGTAATGACGCTCCTAATCATGAATTGGCTTACGGCAGTCAAGAGGCATCCAGCCCTGTCCACGTCCAATCAGGCCTGCGCCGCAGCACGACCGGCCCCGCTTGTTATAGGTTCTACAACGCTGTCCTGCTCGACCGGCAGAATCAGGTGATCGGGCACTGAGCCGTGCCATTTTTTCGCACACACGTAGTACAGGGCTGCAGGGATCACCAGACCGATGATCCAGGAGATATCCACCCCTCCAAGGGCATCCACCAGCGGACCGGTATAGAACTTGGTGGCGATGAACGGCAGCTGCACCAGCACACCGAAAACATAGACGCTGATACCAAGGGTGTTCCAACGACCGTAGCGGCCATTCGGATCGGACAGCGCCGGCACGTCATAGCGCTCGCGGGTGATGCAGTAGTAGTCCACCAGGTTGATCGCGCTCCATGGCGTAAAGAACGCCAGCAGGAACAGGATGAAGGACTTGAACGCGCCGAGGAACGAGTGCTGGCCGAGCAAAGCCATCAAGGTCGCAGCCCCGACGATGACCAGCACGAAGGCTAGACGCTGCAAGCGCGTTACCTTCAAGTCACCACGGAAACCGCTGATGATGGTCGCGATGCACATGAAGCTGCCGTAGGAGTTCAGCGTGGAAATGGTGACCTTGCCAAACGCAATGCTGAAATACAGCAACGCAGCGGTGGCGCCGGTACCGCCCAAACCAACGATGTAGGCGACTTCGTGGCCAGCGAATTGTCCATTGGCCGAAGCAGCAGCAAACACACCGAGAATCATCGCCACTTGTGCGCCAATCACCGAACCTGCGCCTGCGGCGAAAAAGGTTTTCACCGAGGAAGTCTGGCTCGGCAAGTAGCGTGAATAGTCAGCCACGTAGGGGCCGAAAGCGATTTGCCAGGACGCCGCAAGCGACACGGCCAGCAGAAAGCTGCTCCAGCTGAAATGGCGAATTTCCAGCAGTGCGCCAACGTCAACCTGACTCATCAGACGGCTGAACAGGTAAACAAAGGCAATCACACCAATGACACTGGCAACACGGCCGATCCAATGGATCACCCGATAACCGAGCACAGTGACCAGCACGATGACACTGGCGAAGATGAGGATCCCGACGCTGTCGCTGACGCCAAACAACTGCCCCAGCGCCTGGCCGGAAAGCACGGTGCCCGTGGCGGTGAAGCCCAGGTACATAAGGCAGACCAGCACGATCGGGATGGCCGCGCCATAAACTCCGAATTGCACACGGCTGGAGATCATCTGCGGCAGGCCAAGCTTGGGACCTTGCGCGGCATGCAACGCCATTACGCCGCCGCCGAGCACTTGTCCGATCAGCAAACCGATCAACGACCAGAACACATCACCGCCGAGCACCACGGCCAAGGCTCCGGTAACAATCGCGGTGATTTGCAGGTTGGCACCCATCCACAGGGTGAACTGGCTAAACAGACGACCGTGTCTTTCCGCTTCCGGGATGTAGTCGATCGAACGTTTCTCGATCAACGGTTTGTTGCCTGCACGCTCGCTGCTGACAGCCATGGTTCAACCTCTGTGGATTGTTTGTCGATGTCGTTTTTGTTCTATGTAGGAGCTGCCGCAGGCTGCGATCTTTTGATCTTCGGCGTCACTGATGACGCCAAAAGATCGCAGCCTGCGGCAGCTCCTACAGGTTATGCGTCGGGCCACCCATTACAGGCGGCCCGCATTTTTATTTACCGGTAATCATCGGCAGGTTCAGCCCTTGTTCCTTCGCGCAGTCGATCGCGATCTGATAACCGGCATCGGCGTGACGCATGACGCCGGTCGCCGGGTCGTTGTGCAGAACGCGCGCGATACGCTCGGCCGCTTCGTCAGTACCGTCGCAGACAATCACCATGCCCGAGTGCTGGGAGAAGCCCATGCCGACGCCGCCGCCGTGGTGCAGGGACACCCAGGTCGCGCCGCTCGCGGTGTTGAGCAGGGCGTTGAGCAGTGGCCAGTCGGACACGGCGTCGGAGCCGTCCTGCATCGATTCGGTTTCGCGGTTCGGGCTGGCAACGGAACCGGAATCCAGGTGATCGCGACCGATCACGATGGGCGCCGACAGCTCACCGCTGCGCACCATTTCGTTGAACGCCAGGCCCAGCTTGGCGCGCAAGCCCAGGCCAACCCAGCAGATACGTGCCGGCAGGCCCTGGAAGCTGATGCGCTCGCGCGCCATGTCCAGCCAGTTGTGCAGGTGGGCGTCGTCCGGGATCAGCTCTTTTACCTTGGCGTCGGTCTTGTAGATGTCTTCAGCGTTGCCCGACAGCGCCGCCCAACGGAACGGGCCGATGCCACGGCAGAACAGTGGACGGATGTAGGCCGGTACGAAACCCGGGAAGTCGAATGCGTTTTCCACGCCTTCTTCCTGGGCCATCTGGCGGATGTTGTTGCCGTAGTCGAAGGTCGGGATGCCTTGTTTTTGGAAGGTGAGCATCGCCTTGACGTGCACGGCCATCGATTGCTTGGCGGCCTTGATCACCGCAGCCGGTTCGGTCTTGGCGCGAGCGCGATATTCGTCCCAGGTCCAGCCAGCTGGCAGGTAACCGTTGAGCGGGTCGTGGGCGCTGGTCTGGTCGGTGACCATGTCCGGGCGCACGCCGCGACGGACCAGTTCCGGGAGGATTTCAGCCGCGTTACCCAGCAGGGCGATGGAGATCGCCTTGCCTTCCTTGGTGTATTTGGCGATGCGCGCCAGAGCGTCGTCGAGGTCTTTGGCCTGTTCATCGACGTAACGGCTTTTCAGGCGAAAATCGATGCTGACCTGCTGGCATTCGATGTTCAGCGAGCATGCACCAGCCAAGGTGGCCGCCAGAGGCTGCGCACCACCCATGCCGCCCAGGCCGGCGGTCAGTACCCACTTGCCTTTGAGGTCATCGTTGTAGTGCTGGCGACCGGCTTCGACGAAGGTTTCGTAGGTGCCCTGGACGATGCCCTGGCTGCCGATGTAGATCCAGCTGCCGGCGGTCATCTGGCCGTACATGGCCAGGCCTTTGGCGTCGAGCTCGTTGAAGTGCTCCCAGCTCGCCCAGTGCGGTACCAGGTTGGAGTTGGCGATCAGGACGCGCGGGGCGTTGGCGTGGGTCTTGAACACGCCGACCGGCTTGCCGGATTGCACCAGCAGGGTCTCGTCGTCGTTCAGGTGGGTCAGGCTCTCGACGATCTTGTCGTAGCACTCCCAGTTACGCGCCGCACGACCAATACCACCGTACACCACCAGTTCCTTGGGGTTCTCGGCGACTTCCGGGTCGAGGTTGTTCATCAGCATGCGCAGCGGCGCTTCGGTCAGCCAGCTCTTGGCGGTCAGCTTGTTACCGCGGGCAGCGCGGATTTCAACGTCACGAAACTTGGTAGTTTTATTGTCAGTCACGAAAAAGACTCCTCAGCGATCAATCCAAACCAACCCTGGCGGTGGGTAAGCCAGCCTGTGCGCGTCAACGCGCCACAAGCGAATCAGTGGACGTTGCGGGGAGTCTCGATCGACTCATACGCATACGTCTTTACTTGTACATACAAGCATATGCAATCAAGCGGCCAACTTGTTGGATGAGCATTCAAGAAAAATTCAGAAATGGCTGGAGAGCGCCTGGATCAAGGGTTGCGGCGTAGATGAAAATTTTCGAGGGGATTTTTTGAAGAGGGGTGGCGTTGTTACTTGAGCGTGGTTTTGCGCCACGCTGGGGCGTTCGGTAACAAAGTGGTGCGCGATGGGAAACAGGAAAGGTGATTGCTTTTGTGGCGAGGGGATTTATCCCCTCGCCACATGAGATATGTTTAGCAGTTAATCAACGCACAGACAGCTCAATCACGCAGCAGGCACCATTGCTGGAGACTTCCAGCAGGCCGGTGTTACCGATGAGTTGCAGGCAATCATGACGACCGAGTTGCGAAGCAGCGTTACCGGCCTTCACCTCAAGCGCATCGCTGACGCTGAACACCAGCACAACCCCCGCCTCACTGAAAAACCGCTGCTCACCGCTCAGCCATTGCAGCCGTGCGCTGTATCGCTGCGGCGCGTATATCAGGTTGAAATCGCGGATCGGCCCACCCAGCAAGGTGCACGACACCTGGCTCTCGCCACTGAAGGCAAATGGATCGATCGGTAACAACGGTCGCGTGACCTGACCGTCGACCGACAAGGTCATGCCATCGCCCTGCAACACGGTGATGATTCGCTCATAGCCGGCGAAGGTGGAAAACCCGCCCGACTCGCCAATGTCGGCAATCGACAGGCGCCAGCCGAAACCGTCCAGCCCAGTTCCGGCGTCACGAGTGATCTCTTCGGTGCTGCCGCCGCCGTTTTTCCACGGCATGCGCGGGTAATCTTTGGCGCGTAAAACTTTCAAACTGCTCATTTATGAAAGCGTCCTTCCAGACGATGACGGGAACCGGGGTGGATCAGGCGGGCGGCGGTCACCGGTTGACGGCCGGACCAGGTGCGGCGACGGATCAGCAGGCACGGCTCGCCTTTTTCAATCTGCAGCAACTTGCATTCGGACGGCTCGGCCAGAATCGCCTCGACCACGTGCTCGCCTTCGGTCAGCGGCGCGACCTGGTTCAGATAGGCGTACGGGGTTTGCAAGGTGAAGTCCTGCTTGAGGTAGTCAGGCGCCACCAGTGCATTGACGAAACGGTCTTCGATTTGCACCGGAATATCGTTTTCGAAATGCACGATCAACGAGTGGAACACTTTCTGGCCTTCACGCATGTCCAGCGCCAGGGCGCGTTCGGAGCCTGCTGCCTCTTCTTCAAGAGTGATCACCTTGCAGGTGTGGCGATGGCCACGGGAGGCGATTTCGTCGGCAATGTTGTGCACTTCAAACAGCGCGGACTGGCTTTTTGGCTCGGCGACGAAGGTGCCGACGCCTTGCATGCGCACCAACAGACCGTCGGCGGTCATTTCGCGCAAGGCGCGGTTGATGGTCATACGGCTGAAACCCAGCTGGCTGACCAGCTCGCTTTCCGACGGAACGCGGTAGTGCGGCGGCCAGTTACCGCTGTCGATTTGCTGGGTGATCATCTGTTTGACGCGGGCGTACAAGGGCGCCGGACTGTCGCCCATGTTCGCGGCCAACGGAGAGACTGGAGGCGGAGTCGGCACGGTTAATCCTTGGTCGTTTGATTGATATCGCTAGCTTGCCGGAGTTTACCGGGCAGGCAAACGTCTGTATATGTATATACAAATAACACACGATGGGGTGCTGAACCATGTCCGCCTTCTTTGCCGAACGCGCGCTGCTGCCTAACGGATGGGCCAACAATGTACGTCTTGAGGTCAGCGCCGATGGCGTCCTGACCCATATCCAGGCCGATTCCCATGCAGATGACGCCGAACGGTTAAGCGGTCCGCTGCTGCCAGGCATGCCGAACCTGCACTCCCACGCCTTCCAGCGGGCCATGGCCGGGCTGGCGGAAGTGGCAGGCAACCCGAATGACAGTTTCTGGACCTGGCGCGACCTGATGTATCGCCTCGTCGGAAAAATCAGCCCGGAACAACTCGGCGTCATTGCCCGCCAGCTGTACATCGAAATGCTCAAGGCAGGCTACACCTCGGTGGCCGAATTTCATTACGTGCACCACGACACCCACGGCCAGCCTTACGCGGATCCCGCCGAACTGGCGCTGCGCATCAGCCAGGCCGCCAGCGCTGCCGGTATCGGCCTGACCTTGCTGCCAGTGCTCTACAGCCACTCAGGTTTCGGTGGCCAGACGCCAAACGACGGTCAGCGTCGCTTCATCAACAGCACCGAGAACTACCTCAAGCTGCAATCGCGACTGCAGCCGATACTGGCGCAACAACCCGCTCAGTCCCTGGGTTTGTGTTTCCACTCATTGCGTGCGGTCACACCGCAACAGATCAGCGAAGTGCTGGCGGCCAGCGACAAGCAATGCCCGGTGCACATTCACATCGCCGAACAGCAAAAAGAAGTGGACGACTGCTTGAGCTGGAGCGGTCGTCGCCCGCTGCAATGGCTGTATGAAAATACCGAAGTCGATCAACGCTGGTGCCTGGTCCACGCCACCCACGCCAACCCGGAAGAAGTCACGCTGATGGCCAAGAGCCGGGCCATTGCCGGCTTGTGCCTGACCACCGAAGCCAACTTGGGCGACGGGATATTCCCGGCGGTGGATTTTCTTGCCCAGGGCGGGCGCATGGGCATTGGTTCCGATAGCCATGTGTCGTTGAGCGTTGTGGAAGAACTGCGGTGGCTGGAATACGGGCAACGCCTGCGTGATCAACGGCGCAATCGCTTGTATGGCGCGGATCAGCCGATGGTCGGCCGCACGCTGTTTGATGCTGCACTGGACGGCGGTGCGCAGGCGTTGGGGCAACCGATAGGTGCATTGGAGGTTGGCAAGCGTGCGGACTGGCTGGTACTGGACGGCAGTGATCCTTACCTGGCCACTGCGAGCGGCGATGGCATCCTGAATCGCTGGTTGTTTGCCGGTGGAGATCGTCAGGTGCGTGATGTACTGGTCAATGGCCAGTGGGTCGTGCGTGACGGGCGGCATGCCGGGGAAGAGGAAAGCAATCGCGCCTTCACTCAAGTCCTGCGCGAACTTTTAGGCTGACGAATACAACTGTGGGAGCGGGCTTGCTCGCGAAGGGGTCATCACACTCAACAGAGATGTTGACTGACAGACCGCTTTCGCGAGCAAGCCCGCTCCCACATTGTTATGCGCTAACCGTCAGTTGGAGGTCTTGGCCATCTGCGTATCCGACGCTCGCCAGATCAGCCGCGTGGTGTCGTAACCCTGCTGACGCGCCTTGCTCAGCAACTCTTCACGCACCACACCGTTGACGGTCGGGGTGCGCGCTAACAACCACAGGTAACGGCGGCTAGGATCGCCAACGATGGCAGTCTTGTAGTCATCGCTGACGTACAACACCCAGTATTCACCCTTCGCCACACCCGGTATCAACCTTGAAAACCAGGTATCGAATTCAACCCACAATTTGTCGGTCTTGCCTGGCACCTGTGGATAAGCCGTGCCCCTGACCTCTTCCCATTCCCACTGCGGGGTCAAGCAGCGATTCAACACCGCGACGTTACCGTCAGGCTTGAGTGTGTAGTGGGCTTCGGACTGCGCACAGTCGCGCTGGAAGTACATCGGCAGTCGCGCCAACTCGTACCAGGTACCTTGATAGCGCTTGAGATTGACACTGTTGGCGGTTTTGGGCGCCAACGGGTCCTGGCCAGAACTGGCACAGCCGGCCAACACCAGGCCGGCAAAAAGCATGATCAATAACCGCTTCATTGTTTTTCTCCCGCGGGCACGTGGCCCCGGTTTACTTCAGGCCTTGGCCGGAAAACATCAACACTTTGTCACCAGCGAACTGCACGCTGATAAAGCTCTTCTCGTCGCCCCATGTGCAACTGGACATACCAAGCGCGCCTGAGCAATCGGTAGGTTTGCCCAAGAGGGTCTCGACCTCGGCCTTGGCCATTCCTGACGACAGCTTTGAGTAGTTTTCCTGATTGACCTTGCTGCACGCAGCCAACAACACGCAAAACGACAGCAGGGCGATGGATCGCAGCGACATGTGAAACTCCACGGACGAGGGGATTGGCATGACTGCCAAGCTGAACCTTAGAAGAGAAAAGCCCTATCTGGTTCCCTGTCCGACGGCCTATTTGTAAGGCCGCTCGTCTATCTTTTCGCAAAAATCCGGAACTTCGTCCCGTCGCCCGGGTATTTCATCGGTTTTTGCATAAAGCGCCTAATCTTTGGCGCCGTTCTGTCGACATACAAGCAACGCTAAGCCACGCCCGTGGCATTTGCTCCCCCTTTTGTAGACCCGATCTCCTGCGGTAGCTCATCCAATGACCAGAAACATGAAATTCAGCCACAAGATCTTGTTGGCTGCCGCCCTCGTGGTGGCCGTCGCATTCGCTTGTTTCATCCTGTTCAACGACTATCGCCAGCGCCAGACTTTGCGCAGCAGCACCGAAGCCTCGATGCAGGAACTTGGCAGCCTGACCACCAGCAATATCCAGACCTGGCTGGAAAGCCGCATGCAATTGCTGCAATCGATGGCCCAGCAGGTCAGCGCCGACGGTAACGCCCCCGTCAGCCTGAAACGAATCATCGACCTGCCCGCCTACACCGGCAACTTTCAGTTGAGTTACTTCGGTGGCGCCGATGGCGTGATGTTCTCAGTCCCGGCAGGCAATCGCGCGCCGGATTACGACCCGCGCACCCGCGGCTGGTACAAGGCTGCGAACAGCGCGCAACAGACCATCGTCACCGAACCGTACATCGCCGCCTCTTCCGGCAAGCTGGTGATCACGGTGGCAACCCCGGTTCAGCACCAGGGCCAGATGATTGGCGTTGCTGGCGCCGACATCGACCTGTCCAGCGTCAGTGCGATCATCAACTCGCTGAACTTCGGCGGCCACGGCCATGCCTTCATCGTGGGTGCCGACGGTAAGATCCTGATTCACCCGGACAGCAAATGGGTGCTCAAAAAGCTCACCGACGCTTACCCCAACGGTGCGCCGACCGTCAGCCCGGGCATGAAAGAAGTCGAGATTGATGGCAAAAGCCAGTTCATCGCCTTCACCCATGTCAACGGGGTGCCGTCTGCAGACTGGTACGTGGCACTGGTGCTGGACCAGGACACTGCGTTCTCGATGCTGAGCCAATTCCGCACCTCGGCGATCATCGCCATGGTGATTGCAGTGGTGATCATCATCGCGTTGCTGGGCATGTTGATCAGTTTCCTGATGCAGCCGTTGCTGACCATGGGCCGTGCCATGCACGACATCGCCGAGGGCGAAGGTGACCTGACCAAACGCCTGACCATCCACGGCCATGACGAATTCGGTGCACTGGGGCTGTCATTCAACCGTTTCGTTGAACGCATCCACACCTCGATCAGCGAAGTGTCCTCGGCCACGGGCCAAGTCAACGAAGTGGCCCTGCGTGTTGTCGCCGCGTCCAATTCGTCGATGTTCAACTCCGATCAGCAAGCCTCCCGCACCAGCAGCGTCGCCGCCGCGATCAATCAGCTCGGCGCCGCCGCCCAGGAAATCGCCCAGAACGCCGCCCTCGCCTCACAGCACTCCAGCGATGCGCGCGCGCTGGCCGAAGAGGGCCAGCAGGTGGTGGATAAGACCATCTCGGCGATGCACCAGCTTTCGGCAAAGATCAGTGACTCGTGCGGCAACATCGAGACGCTCAACAGCAACACCGTCAACATCGGGCAGATTCTTGAGGTGATCACCAGCATCTCCCAGCAGACCAACCTGCTGGCGCTCAACGCGGCAATCGAAGCCGCGCGCGCCGGTGAGGCCGGACGTGGTTTTGCCGTGGTTGCCGACGAAGTGCGCAACCTCGCCCACCGCACCCAGGACTCGGCGCAGCAAGTGCAGAAGATGATCGAGGAACTGCAAGTCGGCGCCAGGGAGGCGGTCACCATCATGACCGACAGCCAGCGTCAGAGCGAAAGCAGCGTCGGTATCGCCAACCAGGCCGGTGAGCGCCTGGGCAGCGTGACCCAGCGCATCGGCGAGATCGATGGAATGAATCAATCCGTTGCGACCGCAACGGAAGAACAGACAGCCGTGGTGGAATCGATCAACGTCGACATCACCGAGATCAACACGCTGAACCAGGAGGGCGTGGAGAACCTGCAGTCGACCTTGCGCGCCTGTGCCGACCTTGAACAGCAGGCGGCGCGGTTGAAGCAGTTGGTGGGTAGTTTCCGGATCTAAGGCGCTCTTGCGGGCCCCTTCGCGAGCAGGCTCGCTTGTATGGTAGGACTTGAAGGGAGGAGGAGGGACAAGG
>NZ_JASCAE010000089.1:0-24243 GCF_029967975.1 Pseudomonas sp. V98_8 | reverse complement strand
AGCCCTTGGTTACTTGGGGCTTTTCCAAGTGACTCGCTGTAAGAGCGAAACCATAAGTGGTCGTTACCGCAGAAATGGATATGTACTCAGTCAAAATTCCCCATTGGCCGTCAGGACGCCTTCGCCGGCAAGCCTGCTCCTACAGTAAAAGCGAAACCATAAGTGATCGTTACCGCAGCAATGGATATGTACTCAGTCACAAATCCCCATTGGCCGCCAGGACGTCTTCACCGGCAAGCCTGGCTCCTACAGTAAAAGCGAAACCCTAGGTGGTCGTTACCGCAGCAACGGATATGTACACCTGAAAGACAATTATCGTCTGCCAGGACGCCTTCGCCAGCAAGCCTGGCGCCTACGCCCTCGGGCTGGACAAAATACCTGTGTAACGCCACAGAAACAGCCCAAACGCCGCACACCAAAGCAACGCCGACACCCCCAATCCCCACCCGGAGAACGGCACCAGCAATACCCGTGACAAAGCCGCCAGCAGCACCAGGGCAAACCCCGCTACGATTGCCTTCGAAGGTAGCAACGGCCGCCCTGTATGCCCCAGGCTAACCCGCGCAATCATCGCCAGAATCAATCCGCCGATACCGCCCACCGCCAACGAATGCGTGGCCAGGCTCTGTTGCGGCATCAGCCCGAGATGCCACAGCGCCATGGCAAATACCGCCACCACCAGCCAGGCGTAAGACAGGTACAGCGACCACAACAACGGCACACGCCACATACCGCGGTCATGCCAACGCCACAGGCGCACCAGATGCAGAATGCCCATCAATAAAAACAACGCCGCCAGCCAAAACCTGGGCACGTCATTCAAACCGATGGCAAACGTCACCGCGGCCAGCAATCCGCTCACCAGCAGCACCTTGGTGGGTAATGGATGGGCTGCAGGCGTTGCCGGACGGTTCAAGCCGCGTTGAATGAAGAACGGAATCACCCGCCCGCCAATCACGCTCATCAGCGCGCCGACCAACCATAAGGCCGCTAATACACCACGCCGCTGCAAACCTGTGTCATCAGTCCAGAGCCCCCACAGTGTCATGAGCTGACAACCGGCCAGCAACGTAATCAGCAGCAGAATCGGATAGTTCTCACGCTTGCCAGCTGCCACCAGGTCTCGGCCCAGCACCCAGGCTAACAATGGCAAGAAAGGCAGTTGCGAAAGCAACAAACCTGCAGGAGAAATCGGCAGCAACCAGGCCAGTCGCCCCAGCAACCAGATCAGCACCAGACCGATCAGTGGCCAACCGCTGAGCCCGGGGCGACCGGTCCAGTTCGGCACCGCCGTCAGCAGAAAACCGGCAATGATCGCCATGGCGAACCCGAACGGCATCTCGTGCCGATGCCAGCCGAGCATGCCTCCTACCGGTTGCGCATCGGGCAAACGCCCGTACAGCCACAGGGCCCAGATCGCCACCGCCATTGCGGCAAACGCGGCACCCGCGAGAAAAAACGGTCTAAAACCAAGGCTGAAGACGGGAGCAGCGGACAGTTTACCCATCAGGCCAGCGCCACGAACTGAGGTTTGCTCAACCGGTGTTGGGCCAGCAGGCGCATGACGTAGCCGATTTTCAGCAGGGTCGGTCCGACGATGGTCATGGCATGCAACGAAACCAGTGCAACAATCGACAGATGGCCGGCATGGAGATAAGCACCGTAGATACCTGCCAATAACATCGCCAGGCCAACGCCCAACACACGGCTGGATAGGTTCAGGACATTCTGAGCATTGCTGAAGACATGGAACATTTCCGTACTCCTGTAGCAGTTCAGTTGTACGTTGGACGTATCAAGTCGCGTGCCATCCAATTAACGTATGAAAATCAGGACCTTGAGAACGTACGTGTCATAACGACTCTCTCCAGACATAGTCAGCATGACTCATGACGCAGTCATATTGACAACAATCTGTAGGAAATCCTTACACACTCGGCGATCTACGGCACGGCCAGACCGCCCCAGGCTAGCTACGCTGATAATCCAGCCTGCAAAAACCTGCCAAGGAGACCCGCCATGCTACATGTGCAAAAACTCACCCCTTGCCTGTGGTTCGATGGTCAGGCCGAAGAGGCCGCCAAGTTCTACTGTGCGATCTTCGATCATTCGAAAATCACCGCCATCACTCACTACGGCGAGGCCGGAAAAGAGTTCCACGGCCGGGAAGTCGGTTCGGTCATGACGGTCAGCTTCGAACTCGACGGGCAAACCTTCACCGGTCTCAACGGTGGCCCGAACTTCACTTTCAACGAAGCGATCTCGTTTCAGGTCAATTGCCAGACCCAGGAGGAAGTCGACCACTTCTGGGGACGCCTGTCTGCCGGTGGGCCGGTCGAAGCACAGCAATGCGGCTGGCTCAAGGACAAATTCGGCGTGTCCTGGCAGATCGTGCCGGTCGCGATGATGGAGATGATCAAGGATCCCGACACGGTAAAATCCCAGCGCGCGATGCTGGCCATGATGCACATGAAAAAACTCGATATCGCCGAACTGAAACGAGCCTTTGACGGCGAGAGCTAATACACTCTTGCGCTGATCTGCCAAGGATTGATCATGAAGCCCGCAAAGACCAGGGACGCCGACAAGGCGCCGCGCTTTTGGCGCGATGATGCCCTGCCCTTCATCGAAGCCCGCTCCATCGCCGACGGACGCGAGGTCTGTTACACCCGGCATGCCCACGAGCACTTTTCCATCGGTGCGATCACCGCCGGGCGTAGTACCTATGTCCATGAGCAATCGAACTTCGAGGTCTGCGCCGGGACCGTCGTGCTGATGAACCCCGGTGATGTCCATGCCTGCAATCCGATCGATGACCAGCCCTGGTCGTACCTGATGCTGTATGTCGACACCCCGTGGCTCACCGATTTGCAGCATCAACTCGGGTTCGGCAACGATCTGGCGTTGCGCCGGTTCGCGGTCACCCACACCGCCGACCGTGCTTTGTTCGCTGGCTTGCAGGCGTTGTACCAGGTGCTGGTCGATACACAGCAAGACGTGTTGGGTAAACACAGCGCGGCCGTGGAATTTTTCACCGAGGTGCAACTACGCCTGAACCCGGCCGAACAGCCGCTGCACGAGCCCAATTTCAAGCTCGAACGCGCCGCCGACTTTATCCGCGAGCACTGCACGCAAATGCTCAAGCTCGAAGATATCTGCGAAGCGGCGCAGTTGTCGCCCTCCTACCTGATCCGCGCGTTCAAGCAGCATTACGGCATGACGCCCCACGCCTTCCTGGTCAACCGGCGTATCCAGTTTGCCCAGGATCAACTGCGCAACGGCGAGCAGATCGCCGATGTGGCGCTGCAAGCAGGCTTTGCCGACCAGGCGCATTTCCAGCGGGCGTTCAAGCAGCATCTGGCAGCAACGCCAGGGCAGTATCGCGGTTAAATCAAGGCAACAACAGATACACCGCACTCACCGCCAACAACAACGCCATTAACCGATTGAACATGCGCATGCCCGCCGGGTTGTTCAAGTAGCCACGCAAGAACGTCCCGGCGTAGGCCCAGCATCCGACCGACAGGTAGCAAATCACCAGGTACACCGCAGCGAACTGCCACACCAGGTGGGCCTCGCCATCGGCGACGAACGCGCCCATGCCGGCCACACAGGCCAGCCAGGCCTTCGGGTTGAGCCATTGCATGACGGCGCCATAGAGCATCGACGGCGCGCGGCCACTGTCCTTGGCCTCCAACTGACCGTTGTCGGCGGCCAGTTTGAACGCCATGTACAACAGGAACGCTACCCCGGCCCATTGCACCACTTGTGTCATTGCCGGCCACCATTGCAGTAGCTCGTGCAAACCCAACCCCATCAAGACCAGCAGCAGCACAAACCCCAGCGTCGCTCCGGCCACATGCCGCTGACTGGCGCGAAAACCGAAGCGCGCGCCCGAACCCAGCGCCACGATATTCACCGGTCCCGGCGTTATTGAAGCGGCCAATGCAAACGCCGCCATGGACATGATCAAACTCATCGCACACCTGCTCAGTCAATTGAACCAGGCATGAAGATAGAGATGCCTGATGGTGCGCGTATTGAACAAAACTGCCCAAGGATGTGCCCGTCATGAGTAATAGCCGACCACCCTCTTCACCGTCACCAATGCCTGGCGTAGCGCGTCCATGTCCACCGAGCCCAGCGCCAGGCGTATCGCGTGCGGAACATGCTGGGTAATCGCAAAGGGTTCGGCGGGCGACACAGACACCTGCTCGCGCATCAGCGCCATGGCAATCTGATCGGCCCTGGCGTCTTCGGCCAAGGGCAACCAGATGAAATACGAGGACGGATGGCTGATGCTCCGCAGTCCCGTCAGCACTTCACGAGCCAAGGCTTGGCGCGCCTGTGCGTCCGCGCGTTTTTGCGCCTCGAGCCGGCTGACAGTGCCGTCCTCGAGCCAGGCCGTGGCAATGGCGGTCATCACCCCGGGGGTGTTCCAGGTGGTCGCCATGATGGTGCGTTCAAACCCGGCAACCCATGGCGCTGGCGCGGCGATAAAACCGACGCGCAAGCCGGTGGCGACATTCTTGGATAAGCCACTGACATACACGGTTCTTTCCGGTGCCATTTCAGCCAGCGGTGGCGGTGCGTTTTCGGCCAGGAAAGCGTAGGCCGCATCCTCAATGATCGTCAGGTCATACCGGCGTGCGATAGCTACCAGATGCTGGCGCTGATCGGCGTCCATTACCCAACCCAGTGGATTGTGCAGGGTCGGCATCGAATACACGGCTCGCACCGATCGAGTGCGGCAAAGTTTATCCAGGGCCGGCAGATCAGGTCCGTTGTCGGTCACGGGAATGGGCAGGACTTCGAGATGCAGCGTTTGCGCCAGCGTCTTGAAGCCCGGATAGGTCAAGGCATCCGCAACAATCACATCGCCAGGCTTGAGCAGGCTCATCAATACCACTGCCAGGCCGTGCTGGGCGCCACTGACGATGAGCACCTGTTCGGCTGGCACGTTCAGGCCACGTTCGCCCAGATGTCGGGCGAACGCAGCCCGTTCATGCAGACGCCCGGCGTGAGGCTGATAACGCAGGAGGGACTCCAGGTCACCGGACAACGCGAGCTGCCGCAGGGCGTTGCGCAACAGGTCAGCCTGACCTGGCAAAGACGGATAGTTGAAGTTGAGGTCGATCATCCCCGCCGCGACCACCGATTGCGAAATCCCCTGGCCCGGCGGCAGTGAAGTCTCCCGGACAAAAGTCCCGCGTCCGGTTTCACCGCTGACCAGGCCCATGCTCTCAAGCTCGGCGTACACCCGGCTCGCGGTGACCAGCGCCAAACCCTGTTCAGTGGCCAGTTGCCGATGGGTCGGCAAGCGTGTACCCGGAGGCAAATGCCCCGAGCGGATGTCCACGGCAAAGGCGTCAACCAGCGTTTTGTAGCGGGATCGAGGCATGTGCAAATGTATCCATGACAATTTTTTGATTGTATCGATACTCAGCCATAGGATGGTTTCGTGCAATCAAACAATGAGCGTGAGCCACATGGAACGGACGTCTAACCTGCAAAACCCGACGCTGCGAAAAAATGCCAGCGGCTGGCTCAACGGCCTGATTGGCGTGGTGATCTTCAGCGGCTCGCTGCCCGCGACGCGGGTGGCGGTACTCGAATTCGATCCGGTTTTCCTCACGGTAGCCCGCGCTACCCTCGCCGCAATTCTGGCGCTGTGCCTGCTGTTGCTGTTCAGGGAAAAACGCCCCGGCCGACATCAGCTTGTGCCCCTGACCATCGTGGCATTGGGCGTGGTGGTGGGGTTTCCACTACTGACTGCGCTGGCGCTGCAATACATCACATCCGCACACTCCATCGTGTTTGTCGGCCTGCTGCCGCTGGCAACTGCGTTGTTCGGCGTCTTGCGCGCAGGCGAACGCCCGCGGCCGGTGTTCTGGGTCTTCTCGGTGCTGGGCAGCCTGCTGGTGGTCGGGTTCGCCGTAGCCCAGGGCCTGACGGCCTCACCCCTGGGTGACATCCTGATGTTGTTAGCAATCCTGGCCTGCGGCCTGGGTTATGCCGAAGGTGCAAAGCTATCGCGCACACTCGGCGGCTGGCAGGTGATTTCCTGGGCGTTGGTGCTTGCGTTGCCAGCCATGGCTGCATTGACCATGTGGCAGTTGCCCGACTCGTTCGCCAGCATCAGTACACCGGCCTGGTTCAGCCTGGGGTACGTGTCGCTGTTCAGCATGCTGATAGGCTTCGTGTTCTGGTATCGCGGGCTTGCGCAAGGGGGAATCGCCGTCGTCGGGCAACTGCAATTGTTGCAGCCCTTTTTCGGCCTGGCACTGGCCGCCACGTTACTGCATGAACACGTCAGCCTGTCCATGCTGGGCGTAACCGTGGCGGTGATCCTGTGTGTGGCAGGTGCGAAAAAGTTCGCGCGCTAGCCACTGGTACGCTGCCTGCGCCCCTGACTGTACGGGTCAAGTCCCTGGGCAACTGTGATAAAAATACGGCTTCTGCTGCTGGAGCCGACCATGGACCTCACCACCCTCACCCTCTTCCTTCCGGCCTGCTTCGCCCTGAACATGGCGCCAGGCCCGAACAACCTGCTGTCGGTCAGCAATTCGACCCGCTACGGCTACCGCACCGCATGCCTGGCGGGCATGGGTCGCCTGCTCGCTTTCGCCGGCATGATCGCCCTCGCCTCGGCCGGTCTGGCGGTGGTGCTGCAAACCTCGGAATTGTTGTTCTACGCAATCAAGATTCTCGGTGCCGCGTACCTGTTTTATCTCGCCTGGCAATTGTGGCGTGCCCAACCCGGCGCGGAAACCGCGGTGAGCGCCCCGCCGATGGGGATGCTGGCGTTGGCTCGGCAAGAGTTCCTGGTGGCGGCCGGTAACCCGAAGGCAATCCTGATCTTCACCGCGTTCCTGCCGCAATTCGTCGACTCGACCCATGCCATCGCACCGCAATTTGCGCTGTTGGGCGCGTTGTTCCTGATGCTGGAATGGATCGCTATCGGCGCCTACGCTTACATGGGCCTGCACATGCGCCGCTGGTTTGCCAAACCTTCGGGCAAGCGGGTGTTCAATCGCTGCTGTGCAGGATTGTTGTCGGCGGCGGCTACAGTGTTGCTAATGGCGCGTCGGGCCTGACCAAACTACCGCTCATGGGGACACCTGCCGATGGATCAATCAACGCCGGACGCACAGTCCATCTCCAGCCCCATTACCCGCAGCGCGATTTTTATCGTGGCAACCCTGGTTCCCGGCAGTGACGCCGCCAGCAAAGTGCGAGGCTGGTGCGCAGACATCGCAGCCCTCACACGCTCGGTAGGCAAACGCGTGCCCTCCGGAAATCTGTCGTGCATCTGTGGCTTTGGCTCCGCGGCGTGGGACACCTTGTTTGGCCACCCGCGCCCCGCCTCGCTGCACAACTTCCGTGAATTCGGACCCGAGGAACGACGCGCCATCTCCACCCCTGGCGATCTGTTGCTGCACATTCGGGCTGAGCAGATGGACCTCTGCTTTGAACTGGCGACGCAATTGCTCTCAGCGCTGGGCAATGCGGTGTCGGTGGTCGATGAAGTCCAGGGCTTCCGCTATTTCGACATGCGCAGCATCATCGGCTTTGTCGATGGCACCGAAAACCCCGTCGGCCGCAAGGCTGAAAGCTTCACGATGGTGGGCGATGAAGACCCGTCTTTCAGCGCAGGCAGCTATGTGCTGGTGCAGAAGTACCTGCACAAGATGGATGCCTGGAACGCGTTATCCGTCGAGGCGCAGGAGCGGATTATCGGGCGAACGAAGTTATCCGATATTGAACTCGATGACTCGGTCAAGCCGAGCAATTCGCACAGTGCCCTGACGACCATCACCAAGGACGGCGAAGAAGTAAAGATCCTGCGCGACAACATGCCCTTTGGCCGGCCAGGCGCTGGCGAATTCGGCACCTACTTCATCGGCTATGCGCGCTCGCCCGAACCTCTGGAGCAGATGCTCGAGAACATGTTTGTCGGCAAGCCCGCCGGTAATTACGACCGCTTGCTGGATTTCAGCACCGCAGTCACCGGTGGCCTGTTTTTCGCTCCCTCCGCAGATCTTCTGGAAGAACTGGCGGATCGCGCGCCCTTGGGCACCTGCCGGTGAACGCGGGCAATTCCCTGTCGATTTTCCGGTGGAGGGGTTCTGCCCCGCCATTTAAGCTCACCCCATGAACCTACAAAACTCGCTACTGCCGCCCCACGCCGAGATGGTCCGCGCCATGCTCGAACGAGACACCGCCTATGAGGGGGTGTTTTTTACCGCGGTCAAGACGACCGGTATTTTCTGCCGTCCCGGCTGCACCGCGCGCAGCCCGAAACCTGAAAATGTCGAGTTCTTCGCCCACGCCGATGAATGCCTGGCGGCGGGCTACCGCGCTTGCCTGCGCTGCAAACCCATGGACGCCGCGGCGATTGCGCCACACTGGGTCCAGCAGTTGCTCAAGTCAGTGGACGCCGATCCCGAGCAGCGCTGGACCGATGCCCAGTTAATCGCCCAAGGCATCGAGCCGCTGAAACTGCGTCGCTGGTTCAAGCAGCATCTGGGCATGACCTTTCATGCCTGGCTGCGCACCCGACGCCTCGGCATGGCCTTGGGCGGGATCAAGCAGGGCCACTCCATCGACAGCGCCGCGTACGACTCCGGTTACGAATCCCTCAGCGGTTTTCGCGATGCATTCCAGAAGTCGTTCCACATCACGCCGGGCCGCGCCGCCAACAGTGAGCCGCTGCTGTTCACGCGCCTGACCACTCCGCTTGGGCCGATGATCGCCATGGCCGAACGTCGCGGGCTGGTGCTACTGGAGTTCCTCGACCAGCCCAGCCTGAGCCGGGAAGTGCAAGCGCTGCAAAACCGCTTTGGTTACGTCGTGGCGCCAGGGCATAACGGGCATTTGCAGCAAATCGAAGACCAACTGAGCGAATATTTCGCCGGAAACCGGACTGAATTCAGCGTTGCCCTGCACATGCCCGGTAGCGAATTTTCTCGTCAGGTATGGGCCGAACTGGCACACATCCCCTATGGCCAGACCACCACCTACGGAGCGATCGCATCCACCTTGGGCAAACCCGGGGCCAGTCGGGCCGTGGGGCTGGCCAACGGTCATAACCGCCTCTCGATTGTCGTACCCTGCCATCGGGTGATCGGCGCCGACGGCTCGCTGACCGGTTACGCTGGAGGCCAGCCGCGCAAGGCATTCCTGCTCAGGCTGGAAAAGGCGGCGGTGCCGATGACCGAGCAACTGGCCTTTTGATCACAGGCTGCGTTCGTCAGCCGCTCCAAGGATGCTTTATGCCTGTCCCCTACCCACTGGCCACCCAATGGCTGGCGAATCTTGATGACGACTGGCGTCGCCACATCGACGCTGTCGGCCCGTGCCTGCATCAACCTCACACAGCCCGCGATCCCTATGAGTCACTGGTGCGGGCGATCGCCTACCAGCAACTGCACGCCAAGGCCGGGGATGCAATTATCGGCCGGTTGCTGGCGCTGTACCCATCGGTGGCGTTTCCACAGCCGGAGCAGATTGTCGCGACTGATTTTGAGCGACTGCGCAGTTGCGGCTTTTCCGCCAGCAAGATCGCAACCATTCAAGGCATCGCCCAGGCTGCACTGGACGGCGTGGTGCCGGATTACGCCACGGCGCTGGCCATGGACGATGAAGCACTGATCGAACGCCTGGTAACCCTGCGCGGCGTGGGACGCTGGACGGTCGAGATGCTATTGATCTACAGCCTGGAGCGGCCGGACATCTTGCCGGCCGATGACTTTGGCGTACGCGAGGGTTATCGACGGCTCAAGGGGCTCCAGATGCAACCGACGCGCAAGCAGATGATCGAGATCGGTTTGGCCTGGAGCCCGTATCGGACGGTGGCAGCGTGGTATTTGTGGCGTGTGCCCAGCCGTTAAACGGCGTGATCGTTCTTCGCGGGCAAGCCCGCTCCCACATTTACCGCGTTCTTCTGATGGAACTCGGATAATTGTGGGAGCGGGCTTGCTCGCAAAGGCGTCAGTCGATCACAACCCCGATTTCAACCGGCTGAACGCCCGAATCAAAGCCCGGTTGAACGCCTTGCCATTGTCATTCTTGCTGTACAACGACGCTCGCACCGCCTGCGACGGATAAGTCCCCGGATCATTGCGAATCGCCGGATCGATCAAGCTGTCCGCCGCCGTGATGGCATTGGCATAGTGGATGGTGTCGGTGATCGGCGCGATCACTTCAGGTGTCATCAGGTAATCCATCAATGCCAGCCCCGCCTCGGGATGCGGCGCGTCCTTGGGAATGACCATGGCATCGAACCAGATCAGCGTGCCCTCTTTCGGTATCCGGTACTTCAATGAAAACGGCTTTCCCGCCGCCTCTGCCTGGCCCGCCGCAATGGCCACGTTACCGTTCCACGACATCGCCACGCAGGTATTGCCGTTGGCCAGGTCGCTGATGTTCAGGTCGTTGTCGAAGTAGCGAATGTAGGGGCGAATCTTCGCCAGCTGCTGTTCGGCCAGTTTCAGGTCATCGAGGTTCTGGCGGTTGATGTCCAGGCCCAGGTACTTCATGACCGCCGCGAACACTTCATTCGGATCATTGAGCAGGCTGACCCCGCAATCAGCGAATTTCGAAACCATCGCCGGGTCGAACAGCATTGCCCAGCTGTCCGTCGGTGCATCGGGCAGGCGCTGCTTGACCGCCTCCTCCTGATAACCCACGCCAGTGGTGCCCCAAGCGTAGATCCCGGCGTAACGGTTACCCGGATCGAACACGGCCATGTGCTGACGGAACTCCTCGCCGACACCGGCAAAGTGCGGTATCTGCTGTTTGTCCACGGTCTGGATCGCACCACTCCGGATGGCTCGCGACAGATGCTGCCCCGCCGTCAGCACCAGGTCGTAACCGCTACGGCCCGTGAGTAATTTGGTCTCGACGGTTTCCAGGGAATCGAAGTGATCGGCGACCACATGGATACCGGTTTTCTTCTCGAAGTTGGTCAAGGTGTCCGGGGCCAGGTACTCGCCCCAGATGTAAAGGTTCACCACCGGCTTGGCGGTGTCGGCGGCCTGCACACACAGGGGTGCAAGCACCAGCAGTAACGCTTGGGTCAGTTTGTGCAGGCCCATGATCAAACGCCCTGTTTGTTGCAGGCAGTACCGGCGTACTGCGGCATGGTAATGCACGCGACATTGCCGCCGCCGAGGAGAATTTCCCGGGAGTTTTCGATGCCGACGATCTTGTGCCGCGGGAACAGTTCGGCCAGGGTCGCCAACGCGACCTGATCATTGCGGTCGCCAAACAGCGGCACCACGATCGAGGTGTTACCGGCGTAGTAATTGATATAGGACGCGCAGATTTTCGTGCCAGCCCGGCGAGCATGCGTGCTGTCCTGTTGATCCAGGCCCTCGGCCTCCTCGGCCGTCCACTCCAGTACATCCGGTTGTGGCAGCTTGTGCACAATCAGCTCGCGACCACGGCTGTCGCGGGTACTGCGCAGGATATCGTAGGCCTCCTGGTAGATTTCCCACTGCGGGTCGGCGCGATTGTCGGTCCATTGCAACACCACTTCACCAGGGCGCACGAAGCACGCCAGATCGTCGACGTGGCCGTCGGTTTCGTCAAACTTGCAACCCCGTGGCAACCAGATGACTTGCTCGGCGCCCAGGTAATCGGTCAAGCGGCGAGTGACTTCGTCCTTGCCCAGATGCTGATTGCGGTTCCGGTTGAGCAGGCATTGCTCGGTGGTGAGGAGGCTACCCTGGCCGTCGCTCTGGATACCGCCCAGCTCTGCAATCAACGGTGCCCGATAGCGGTCGAAGCGTTCGATTTCGAGGATTTTGCTGGCGATCTGATCGTCCTTGTCCCACGGGTAGTACAAGCCGCCGTCGAGGCCGCCGTAGGCGTTGAACTCGAAATCCACGCCGCGCACTTCACCGCTCTGGTCGTTGACCACGAAGCACGGACCGCTGTCGCGGAACCAGGTGTCGTTGCAGGTCATTTCCACTACGCGGACTTGCGGCGGCAACTGGCGGCGAGCGGTGGCGAATTGCGCGGCCGAGGCGCAGACGGTAACCGGCTCGCTCTGGGAGATGGCGGTGACGATCTGTACCCAGACTTTCTGCGCAGGCTTGGCGCCATTGCGCCAGACGTCGGTGCGTTCAGGCCAGCCGAGCCAGCAGCCGGACTTGGTTTCGAATTCACCGGGCAAACGGAAACCGTCGAGTTTGGGGGTGGAGTCGAGCAAACGTGCCATGGGCAAACCTCATCAGCGGGGATTGGAATGACCACAGGCTAAGGTCGTGTGCCTACTCCTCGCCAACGATGATTATTTCGGAACACTTGAATCCAACTCATCAATCGACCAGTTGATCGTTGAACCATTCGAGCATCTGCGCCACGGCAGGCCGCTCCAGGCGAACCCGCTCGCACACCAGTGCGTATTGCCCCAATGCCGTCATGCTTGAGGTAAATGGCCGGACCAGGCGACCGCTGAGCAAATCTTCCTGTGCCGTCAGGTTATCGCCCATCGCGACGCCCTGCCCCTGGGCCGCGGCTTCCAGGGCCAACCCGGCATGGGCGAAATACAGTTGGCGTTCGGGGCGCTGGTCGCCGGCATGGCTGGTGAGCCAGGCGGTCCAGGTCTTGCCGTCCTGATCGTCATGCAGCAAGCAATGACGGGCCAGGTCCCTGGGGGTTTTCAGGGTTCCCTGGTTGAATAGACCAGGACTGCACACCGGAAAAAACTGCAGCGCCGGCAATGGCCGGACGAAATACGCACTGCTGTCCACCGGGCCAGTGCCGTAGGTAATCGCCAGGTCGATGTCTTCTCCCGGCGCCGTGGCGTCGATCGGCTGCTCGTAGAGGTGCAAGGTGATGTGCGGATAACGCGCATAGAAATCCGAAAGGCGACTCATCAGCCACTTCTGGGCCAGCTCGGCGGTGACCGCCAGGCGCAACACCGCCAGGGACGAAGGGTCGCGAAGCTCATCGCAGGCATCACCGATCAATTCAAAAGCCTGCTGCAAGCTTTGCATCAGGCGCCCGGCGGCGACGGTCGGACGAATCTGCCGGCCTTCGCGCACGAACAGCGACACGCCAAGCTGTTCTTCCAACTGGCGGATCTGATGACTGACGGCGCTGTCAGTCACGCACAACTCCGCCGCCGCCCGGCCAAAATGAGCGTGACGGGCGGCGCATTCGAAGGTTCTGAGGGCTGCGAGGGAGGGTAATCGGCGCATCGGGTCGGGTCCGGGTTTCGAGGCGCCCATGCTGACCCGCTGAAAGGTATGCGTCCAGTGGGACCGCGTTATCGTTCTTCGCGAGCAGGCTCGCTCCCACAAAGGTTTTGTGGGCTTTGCAGATCATTGTGGGAGCGAGCCTGCTCGCGAAGGCGTCGGAAATCGCGCAGCAAATCTTCTAGGCTGAACCGAACAACTTTGCCACTGGAGACCCCCCATGCAACTCGAAGGCTCATGCCATTGCGGCGCGGTGTCGTTCAGCCTCACCAGCGCCCATCCCTACCCCTATCAACGCTGCTACTGCTCGATCTGTCGCAAGACCCAGGGCGGTGGCGGTTATGCGATCAATATTGCCGGTGACGCCCATAGCCTCAAGGTGCGCGGGCGCAAGAACATCGCGATCTACCATGCGCTGCTCAAGGGAGAAGGCGAGCAGCGCGCCCACCGCAGCAGTGCCGAGCGGCATTTCTGCTCGCTGTGCGGCTCGGGCTTGTGGCTATTCAGCCCTGAATGGCCGGAATTGATCCACCCATTCGCCTCCGCGATCGACACGCCGCTGCCCGTGGCGCCGCAACACACACATTTGTTGCTGGACTCCAAGGCCTCCTGGGTGGAGGTCGAGGTGAAGCCTGGCGATAAACAGTTCGAGGGTTATCCCGAAGAATCGATCGCCGAGTGGCATGAGCGCCTGGGCTTGAGCCGTTAAGCCCGCGATTTGTTGATTTTTACGCCGCCACTGGCACGCCACTGTGGAAGCGAAACTCCACATCCGGCGATTCGATCAGTTCCTGCTCGGCGGCCCGCACCTTGTCTATCACCTGGGCGATGTCCTTGGCGTCCCCGTACTGGTACGCCAGTTTCAGGTAGCCCTGGAAGTGCCGGGCCTCGCTTTTGAGCAGACCGAAGTAGAACTTGCCCAGCTCCTCGTCCAGGTGCGGTACCAACGCCTCGAAACGCTCACAGCTGCGGGCCTCGATGAACGCACCGACCACCAGCGTATCCACCAGCTTCACCGGTTCGTGACTGCGTACCACCTTGCGCAGTCCCGAGGCGTAGCGCCCGGCAGACAGCTGGCGCAACCCGATCTTGCGTTTTTTCATCAGGCGCATGACCTGCTCATGGTGCACCAACTCTTCCCGGGCCAGACGCGACATCATGTTGATCAGGTCGACGTGGGAGTGGTACTTGGCAATCAGGCTAAGCGCCGTGCTGGCCGCCTTGAACTCGCAATTCTTGTGGTCGATCAGCAAGGTGTCCTGATCGGCCAAAGCGGCCTGAACCCAGCCATCCGGGGTTCGGCAGCCGAGGAACTCGTGAATTTCGGGAAGGATCATGGGGCTCACGGAAAAAGGGTAGAAAAGGTATAAAACGAAGGGCGCCGATTATACCGGCCTGCCCGAAGACCACCAGTCACACCGTTGATATGCATCAAGTCACCGATTGCCGCGCAGCAACTATAGTTGTGCAACGCCATGCTTTTTCATTTTCAGGAGATCCCGATCATGCAAGCCATTCGCAGCATCCTGGTGGTCATCGACCCCGAGCATTCGGAAAGCCTGGCACTCAAACGAGCCAAACTGATCGCCGGTGTAACCCAGGCGCACCTGCATTTGCTGGTGTGTGACCGCAAGCACGATCACAGCGCCATGCTGGGCGTGCTCAAGGCTGCCCTGCTGCAAGACGGGTACAGCGTCACGACCGAGCAGGCCTGGAATGAAAGCCTGCACGAAACCATCGTCGACGTGCAGCAGGCCGAAGGCTGCGGGCTGGTCATCAAGCAGCATTTCCCTGACAGCTCGCTGAAAAAAGCCCTGCTGACCCCAGTGGACTGGAAACTGCTGCGCCACTGCCCTACCCCGGTGCTGCTGGTGAAAACCGCCGGTTCGTGGAAGGACAAGGTGATCCTGGCGGCCGTCGACGTTGGCAATATGGAAAGTGAACACCGTCATCTGCACAACACCATCATCGATTACGGCTACGACATCGCCAGCCTGGCCAAGGCGCATCTGCATGTGATCAGTGCTCATCCGTCGCCCATGCTGTCGGCAGCCGACCCAACGTTGCAGCTGAGCGAAACCATCGAGGCGCGCTATCGCGAACAATGCAAGGCGTTCCAGGCCGAGTTCGACATCGACAACGAACACCTGCACATTGCCGAGGGCCCGGCGGATGTGTTGATTCCGTTCATGGTGCACAAGCTGCAGGCGGCCGTGACAGTGATCGGCACCGTGGCGCGCAGCGGTTTATCGGGGACGTTGATCGGCAATACGGCGGAAGTGGTGCTCGATGCGGTAGAGAGCGATGTGCTGGTGCTCAAGCCACAGGAAGTCGAGGATCACCTGGAGGAGTTGGCGGTCAAGCATTGAGATTCGTAGCGCCTGTCAGGCCGTCTTCGCGAGCAAGCCCGCTCCCACACTCAACCGCAAATCAACTGAAGGAACGCGGTTGAATGTGGGAGCGGGCTTGCTCGCGAAGCTTTCAGGGTCTAGCCGACAAACGCGTCCTTGAGGAACCCCGGCGCGATGTACCGCTGGTAATGCGCCTCGGACAGCAGGAAAAATTCCCGATCGATGGCGTCGCGCAGTTCCGGCAGGTTCCAGTCGCGAAACTCCGGCAACAACACCATCCCGTAGGCTTGCAGGTTGTTGATGACCCGCGCGCCCCGGGCGATCAACTGGTAAGCCCAGCAATACTCGGACTGATGCGGCACAAAGCGGATCTTGCGCTGTTCCAGCTGCGTTCGCAGCAACGCCGGATCGAAAATCTCCACCTTGGCGGCCATCACCTGGGACAACAACTGCTCGAGACGCAGCCACACTGCGCGCTTTTCTTCCTCGTTGTAGCCGTTCCAGTGAATCACTTCATGGTGGAAGCGCTTGCAGCCACGGCACACCAAATCACCGTAAACAGTGGAGCAAAGGCCGACGCAGGGGGTCTTGATGGTCTGATTGGGCATAGGTAGGCAAAACGCGAAAAAGCAAAACAGGACGGCATGTTAGCCCTTTGTCTAACATTGATCACCCCTCAAAGTTTCAGGTGCCAACTTACCTTTAATTTTTTTTTGCCGTAGAATCAGCCTGCCTTTTTAGGCGCCAATGTCCGTTAGAAGCTGTTTTCAAAGCGTCACGAGCACAGTCGTTCCTTCAGAGCGGTGTTGGCGAGGGGTTTTTCCAGCGGGGAAAAGCCCAACGCCAACCCTCATCAGCTCCCGTTCTGCAGGCGTAAAACTTTGAAAGCAGCTTCTGTAAGGAATTGTCGGTAATTCTGGCTAAGTGGCTCACAACGCCACGCAGCGCATGAGTACGGCAATTTCGGGATGAGCGTCCCGGACACCCATTTGGGACCACTGATGAGGGTAATAACTGTGCTTGAAGCCTACCGCAAACATATCGAAGAGCGTGCAGCACTGGGTATCGTTCCCCAGCCGCTTAACGCCGAACAAACTGCAGGCCTGGTCGAGCTGCTGAAGAACCCCCCGGCTGGCGAAGAAGCATTTCTCGTTGACCTGATCACCAATCGCGTTCCGCCTGGAGTGGACGAAGCAGCCTATGTCAAGGCCGGCTTCCTGTCCGCCATCGCCAAAGGCGAAGCCAAATCCCCCCTGATCGACAAGAAGCGCGCTGTTGAACTGCTCGGCACCATGCAGGGTGGCTACAACATCGTGACCCTGGTCAACCTGCTGGACGACGCCGAGCTGGCACCAGTAGCGGCCGAAGAACTCAAGCACACCCTGCTGATGTTCGATGCCTTCCACGACGTCGCTGAAAAAGCCAAGAACGGTAACGTACACGCCAAGGGCGTGCTGCAATCCTGGGCTGACGGCGAGTGGTTCGTGAAACGCCCTGTGCTGGCCGACAAGATCAGCCTGCGTGTGTTCAAGGTAACTGGCGAGACCAACACCGACGACCTGTCCCCTGCACCTGATGCCTGGTCCCGCCCGGACATCCCGCTGCACGCCCTGGCCATGCTGAAAATGGCTCGCGACGGCATCGTGCCTGACGCACAAGGCGTCACCGGCCCGATGAAGCAGATCGAAGAAATGCGCAACGCCGGCTTCCCGATCGCCTACGTTGGCGACGTGGTCGGTACCGGTTCTTCGCGTAAATCGGCCACCAACTCGGTGCTGTGGTTCTTCGGCGACGACGTTCCCTACGTGCCGAACAAGCGTGCCGGCGGTTTCTGCTTCGGCAGCAAGATCGCTCCGATCTTCTACAACACCATGGAAGATGCTGGCGCACTGCCAATCGAATTCGACGTATCCAACATGCACATGGGCGACGTGATCGACCTGTACCCGCATGCTGGCAAAGTCTGCAAGCACGGCACCGACGAAGTCCTGACCACCTTCGAAATGAAGACTCCGGTCCTGTTGGACGAAGTGCGCGCCGGCGGCCGTATCCCGCTGATCATCGGCCGTGGCCTGACCGAGAAGGCTCGTAGCGAGCTGGGTCTGCCACCTTCGACGCTGTTCAAGAAGCCTGAAGCGCCAGCTGAAAGCACCAAGGGCTTCACCCTGGCGCAGAAAATGGTCGGCAGGGCTTGCGGCGTGACCGGCGTTCGCCCGGGCACCTACTGCGAACCGAAGATGACCACCGTGGGTTCCCAGGACACCACCGGTCCAATGACCCGTGACGAACTGAAAGACCTGGCGTGCCTGGGCTTCTCGACCGACCTGGTGATGCAGTCCTTCTGCCACACCGCGGCTTACCCCAAGCCAATCGACGTGACCACCCACCACACCCTGCCTGACTTCATCATGACCCGCGGCGGCGTTTCCCTGCGTCCGGGCGACGGCATCATCCACTCGTGGCTGAACCGCATGCTGCTGCCAGACACCGTCGGCACCGGTGGTGACTCGCACACCCGCTTCCCGATCGGCATCTCGTTCCCGGCCGGTTCCGGCCTGGTAGCGTTCGCCGCGGCCACCGGCGTCATGCCGCTGGACATGCCTGAGTCGATCCTGGTTCGCTTCAAGGGCGAACTGCAGCCAGGCGTCACCCTGCGTGACCTGGTTCACGCCATTCCTTACTACGCGATCCAGAAAGGCCTGCTGACCGTAGAGAAGAAAGGCAAGAAGAACGCCTTCTCCGGCCGCATCCTGGAGATCGAAGGCCTGCCTAAGCTGACCGTAGAGCAAGCGTTCGAACTGTCTGACGCCTCGGCCGAACGTTCGGCTGCCGGTTGCACCATCCAGCTGTCCAAAGAGTCGATTGCCGAATACCTGCAGTCCAACATCACCCTGCTGCGCTGGATGATCGGCGAAGGCTACGGCGATGCACGCACTCTGGAACGTCGCGCTCAAGCGATGGAAGCCTGGCTGGCCAACCCTGAGCTGCTGCAAGCGGACAAAGACGCTGAATACGCCGAGATCATCGAGATCGACCTGGCCGACATCAAGGAGCCTGTGCTCTGCGCGCCGAACGACCCGGACGACGCTCGCCTGCTCTCCAGCGTTGCTGGCGAGAAGATCGACGAAGTGTTCATCGGTTCGTGCATGACCAACATCGGTCACTTCCGCGCTGCCGGCAAGTTGCTGGAACAGGTCAAGGGTCAGCTGCCAACCCGTCTGTGGCTGTCGCCGCCGACCAAGATGGACGCTCACCAACTGACCGAAGAAGGCTACTACGGCATCTACGGCAAGGCTGGCGCCCGCATGGAAATGCCAGGCTGCTCGCTGTGCATGGGTAACCAGGCACGTGTAGAGCCGAACTCGACTGTCGTGTCGACTTCGACCCGTAACTTCCCGAACCGTCTGGGTGACGGCGCGAACGTCTACCTGGCTTCGGCTGAACTGGCGTCCGTGGCTTCCATCCTGGGTCGCCTGCCGACCGTCGAGGAGTACATGGAATACGCTGGCAAGATCGACAGCATGGCGGCCGATGTCTACCGCTACCTGTCCTTCGACCAGATTGCCGAGTTCCGTGAAGCTGCTGCGAACGCCAACATCCCGGTCGTTCAAGCCTAACGTTTCAAAGCAATGAAAAACGCCGCCCATCGTGAGATGAGCGGCGTTTTTTTATGCCTTCAGGAACACCGCGCTGATCGTTCCCACGCTCTGCGTGGGAACGATCAGGGTGGGGATCAGGCACTCAGCGAATAGATCAACGCCGAGATCGCCACCAGCCCTACCGCCACTACAAACACGTTCGACGCCTGGCCACGATAACGCGCCATCGCCGGTATCTTGCGAATGGCGTACATCGGCATCAGGAACAGGATGGCCGCGATCACCGGACCGCCCAGGGTTTCGATCATGCCGAGGATGCTCGGGTTCACCGTGGCGACGATCCAGCACACCACCAACATGAACGCCGCGACGATGCGGTCCAGGGTCTTGGCTGCCGGACGTTTGCCGCTCTTGACGATCAGGCCCTTGAGGCCCTCGCTGGCGCCGATGTAGTGCCCCAGGAACGACTTGGAGATGGCCACGAAGGCAATCAACGGTGCCGCGAAGGCAATGGTCGGATTGCTGAAGTGGTTGGCCAGGTACGACAGGATCGACAGGTTCTGTACTTTTGCCTCGGCCAGTTGTGCCGGCGACAGGGTCAACACGCAGCTGAACACGAAGAACAGCACCATCACCACCATCAACGCGTGGGCCCGGGACAGGATCTGCGAGCTGCGTTCTTCGGCGTGCTCGCCGTATCGGCGCTTCTGGTCCACGGCGAATGCCGAGATGATCGGCGAATGGTTGAACGAGAACACCATTACCGGAATCGCCAGCCACAAGGTGCGCAGCAACGCCGAGGGCTCAGGCAGCGTGCTGGCCGTGGTCAGGATGCCGCCGTTCCAGTGTGGAATCAGGAACACCGCCAGGAACAGCAGCGCGACGATGAACGGGTAGACCATCAGGCTCATGGCCTTGACGATTACCTGCTCGCCGCAGCGCACCACGGCCAGCAGGCCGAGGATCAGCACGAACGACAGGACCGCGCGCGGTGGCGGCATGATGTGCAGTTGATGTTCCAGGAAGCTGCCCACTGTGTTGGTCAGGGCCACGCTGTAGATCAACAGGATCGGGAAGATCGCGAAGAAGTACAGCAAGGTGATCAACGCACCGGCCTTGAGCCCGAAATGCTCTTCCACCACTTCGGTGATGTCCGCGCCTTCGCGGCCAGACAGCACAAAGCGGGTCAGGCCTCGGTGTGCGTAGAACGTCATCGGGAACGCCAGCAATGCCAGGACCAGCAGCGGCCAGAACCCGCCCAGGCCCGCATTGATCGGTAAAAACAGGGTTCCCGCGCCAATCGCCGTACCAAACAAGCCCAGCATCCAGGTGGTGTCCTGGCGATTCCAGCTCGTAAGGGTTGCGGGTGTCGCTGCTACAAAGCGTTCGTTAACGCTATTGGCCTGATCATTCATCCGGTGGGATCTCCACATTCCGGTCACTTGCCACCCGGCCAGGACGCGTCGGAATACCCGACAGGCAGCGCCTGGCCGAAACAGGGGCGCGATTCTGGAGGATTAGTGAACAGAAGCAAAGACTTAGGTGAGGAACGGTGGTACCAGGTTGCACCTTTGCCCCCTGCAAGGACTCGCAATCAATGCCAGACGACGATGTGCGCTTGATAAAGGTTATTCATCATGTATTTTTAAAGAACCTGTCAACCCTCTGGAGTCATCCCATGCCCCTGGTTCGCGTCGACCTCAAGAAACAGCAGGACCCCACCTACGCCAAACGCGTCGGACAACTGATCTACGCTGCCTTGCGCAGCGCGATTGGCGTGCCGGAAAACGATAACTTCCAGATCCTCGCCGAGCACGACGAACAGCATTTCATCTTCGATCCCCAGTACCTGGGTATCCAGCGCACCGAGAACCTGGTGGTGATCCAGATCACCCTGAGCGAAGGCCGAACCCTGGAGCAGAAAAAGCTGCTCTACAAAACCATCGTCGAAAGCCTCAACACGCAACTGGCCGTGCGCCTGGAGGATGTTTTCATTAATCTGGTGGAAGTGAAGAAAGAGAACTGGTCGTTCGGCAATGGCATTGCCCAATACGCACTCTGATCGCCAACTTATTGCCCTGTGAGCCGCCCATGCCCCGCGTTTCCCGCAAACAAGCCGACCTCAACCGTGAAATCATCGTCGAGGCCGCCACACGGTTGTTTCGTGAACGTGGCCTGCATGGGATCAGCGTCGTCGACGTGATGGCGGCGGCGGGGCTGACCCATGGCGGTTTCTATGGTCACTTCCAGTCCAAGGAAGCGCTGGCCAGGGAGGCCAGCGAGCGGGCATTCAAAGAAGTGGGTACGCGATGGCGCGAACGAATCACCCAGGGCGACGACAAGGCGGCGGCGCGCCAGGCACTGATCAAGCCTTACCTGTCGGTCTACAGCCGCGATAACCCCGGTGAAAGCTGCCCGGTGGTGGCCTTTGCCGGCGACATGTGCCACGAGCACGCCGACAGCAGCCTGCGCGAGCCGTTCATGGCCGGCCTGAACCGACTGCTCGATGCCCTGGGCGAACTGATGGATTCGGACGATGCCGCCGAAAACCGGCAGCAGGCGCTGGTGCAGTACTCACTGATGGTCGGCGCGCTGACACTGGCGCGGGCCACCCGGGGCGACGCCCTGTCGGAGGAAATCCTCGAGGCAGCCCAGAGTTTTCTGACAGAGCCCCCTGCCCCGGATTGAATATTCGGTGTCATCAAAAATATTCGCTGCCTTAAAAAGATCGCAAGCTTCGCCAGCTCCTACACTGAGAGCGACGCCAGTGAGATTGCCAAAATGGTTCGCAACCAGCACTCTCGACCGACGTTCGCGCCCGACTGCCCGCTGCCCACAGGAGCAAAGCATGCCTGCAACCGTTCTGGTACTGGTTGAAACCATCAATGATTACTTGCCCATTCTCGAACATCAGGGCTTTCACCTGATCCTGGCGCCCACGCCCGCCGAGCGCGCCGAGGCCATCACCCGACACAGCGGCCAGATCGACGCCGTCCTGACCCGGGGCCCTCTCGGTCTCTACGCCGATGAAATCGCCGCCCTGCCCAACCTCAAGATCATCTGCGTGATTGGCGCCGGATACGAACAGGTCGACCTGCAAGCCGCCGCCGACCGGGGCATCACCGTCACCAATGGCGCCGGGGTCAACGCCTCCTCGGTGGCAGACCATGCCATGTCATTGCTGCTGTCGCTGGTGCGCGATATCCCCCGCTGCGATGCCGCGGTACGTCGGGGTGAATGGCCAAAAATCATGCGCCCTTCCCTGGCCGGCAAGCGCTTGGGCATTCTGGGCCTCGGCGCGGTCGGCATGGCCATCGCCAAACGTGCCGCCGCGGGCTTCGACATGACGGTGAGTTACCACAACCGCCAGCACCGCAGCGATGTGCCCTACAAGTTCTGCTCGACACCCACCGAACTGGCCCGTGCCTCGGACTTTTTGATCGCCGCCACCCCGGGAGGGCTGGGCACCAAGCACCTGATCAATCGGCAGGTGCTCGAGGCCCTGGGGCCGAACGGATTTTTCGTCAATATCGCCCGCGCCAGCGTAGTGGTCACAGCCGACCTGATTACCGCACTTGAGCAGCGACGGATCGCCGGTGCCGCGCTGGATGTCTTCGATGCCGAGCCCAAGGTGCCTGATGCCCTCAAGTCCCTGGCGAACGTCATCCTCAGCCCGCATGTGGCCGGGCTTTCCCCGGAGGCCACCCAAGGCACCGTGGAACTGGTGGGGCGCAACCTCGTGGCGTATTTTTCCGGCCAGCCCGTGCTCACCCCCATCGAATTGCCCCAGGGTGTGGTTACCCAAGCCGTCCAGTAAAGCAATTCAAACAGGTGTATCAAAAGCAATGATTGCCCGGCAACACGCTCACCTATAAGGGCTGTTCGAGGTTGTGGGTGCCGGGTGCGCGCATTAGATTAGCCAATAGTTTCAGGCCTCCAGAATAAGCAGAAGGGATAAGCATGACGCTTACTGACCAATCCACCCGCACCCGCGCCGGCGAAGAACTCGATGCCAGCCTGATCGATCCCTATCTCAAGGCCCATATTCCGGGCTTGAGCGGCCTGCCACGGATCAGCCAGTTCCCGGGCGGTGCGTCCAACCTCACCTATTTGCTGGAGTACCCCGAACAGGAGTTTGTCCTGCGTCGCCCGCCCTTCGGTCACAAAGCCAAGTCCGCCCATGACATGGGGCGCGAATTCCGCATCCTCAATCAACTGCGCGATGGCTTTCCGTATTGCCCGAAGGCCTACGTGCACTGTACTGACGAAGCGGTGATCGGCGCCGAGTTCTATGTGATGGAGCGGGTCAACGGCATCATCCTGCGCTCCGAACTGCCGCCGGAACTGGGGCTGGACTCGGCAAAGACCGAAGCGCTGTGCAAGAGCTTCATCGACAAGTTCGTCGAACTGCACCGTGTCGACTACAACGCCTATGGCCTGGGCGACCTCGGCAAGCCCGAAGGCTACGTGGCGCGGCAGATCAAAGGCTGGAGCGATCGTTACGAGAAAGCGCTGACCCCCGATGCGCCGCAGTGGGAAGCAGTGAAAGCCTGGCTCAATGACAAGATGCCGGCCGATCATCCGACCTCCAGCATCGTGCACAACGATTACCGCTTCGACAACGTCATCCTCGACCCGAACAACCCGATGCAGATCATCGGCGTGCTCGACTGGGAACTGACCACCCTGGGCGACCCGTTGATGGACCTGGGCAACACCCTCGCCTACTGGATCGAAGCCGGTGATCCGGCGCCGGTACAGTTGATGCGCCGTCAGCCCAGCCACGCACCAGGGATGCTGACCCGTCGCGAATTCGTCGACTATTACGCCCAGCGTTCAGGCATCGAAATCGACAATTTCGATTTCTACTACACCTACGGCCTGTTCCGCCTGGCCGGTATCGTGCAGCAGATCTACTACCGCTTCTACCATGGCCAGACCCAGGACAAACGCTTCGCCCAGTTCATTCACATGAACAAACTGCTGGAGCAGATGAGCTTGCAGGTCATCGACACATCCAGCCTCTGATACCCCACACCACTTGTAGCAGCCCGGCTTGCCGGCGAAGGCGACCTCAGGTACGCC
>NZ_JASCAE010000088.1:0-24834 GCF_029967975.1 Pseudomonas sp. V98_8 | reverse complement strand
GCAATGCCGGAGAGAGGGCATGCCGAGCCCTAGCGAGGCACCGAGTGGTGGGGCAAAGCCTTTTGCTTACTTTTCGGCGTTTGGAAAAGTGAGTCGCCGTAAGGGCGAAACCCGAGGTGGCCGTTACCGCAGGAATGGATATGTACACCTCCAAGTTTATATACACAACCTCATGGTTAAGTGAACAGCATTGCGCTTGCTCATAGGGTACAACTGGCGTAAACAGAGCGCGCATCGATAGCCGCCGCGAGAGACGGCTATCGATGCGGGAAATATCTCATCCTGATCAACACGAAAGGCGAGGCGAACGTTGGTAGAGCGACGTCAGTTCAGCGGTGCCATGAAGGGTAAAAACCTTCGCTATCTCAAAGACCATGAAGGCCAGTCCGTCAGGGCTCGGGCCGGCTTCCTGTTGCTGGAACATTTTTCCTTGCCGGCGTTCACCCAGGCGCTCGACACCATCGTCACCGCCAACCTGTTGCGACCCGAGCTGTTTTCGACGAAAACCTTCGGGTTGTCCGAAGGGGAAGTCGTCAGCGACCTGGGGTTGGTGATTCGACCCGATGCGCGCCTGGACCCGGTCGAAATACACGCGCTGGACCTGTTGGTTGTCTGTGGCGGCTACCGCACGGCCCTCAAGGCAGACGAGGCGCTGACTGGCTTGTTGTGCGACGCCGCCGAACAGGGGGTTACGCTGGCTGGCATCTGGAATGGCGCCTGGTTTCTCGGGCAAGCCGGTTTGCTCGACGGCTATCGCTGCGCCATACACCCGGAGCATCGTCCGGCGCTGGCGGAAATCGCCAGGCTCAGCCAGGTCACCAGCGAGGCCTATGTGGTGGATCGCGACCGCCTGACAGCGTCCAGTCCAACGGGGGCTTTCTACATGGCGCTGGAGTGGATCAGGGGTTTGCATGACAAGGCGTTGACTGACGGTATCGAAGATATCCTCGCATTTGAAGCGTCCCGTTACCGGCGCATCAAACCCACCTTGAATGTGTCCGTCAGTGGCCCGCTGAGGGAGGTGGTCAATCTGATGGACGCCAATCTGGAAGAGCCGCTGGAGATGGAGGCGCTCTGTCTGTATGCGGGGCGGTCGCGCCGGCAGATCGAGCGGCTGTTCAAGGAGCAACTGGGCACGACACCCCAGCGCTACTACATGGATTTGCGCATCACCGAGGCGCGTCGATTGCTGCAGCACACCACGCTGACCATCGTTGAAGTCTCGGTGGCCTGCGGTTTCGTATCACCGAGCCACTTCAGCAAGTGCTACAGCGCCTATTTCGGTTATCGGCCGTCTCGGGAAACCCGGCTGGTGAAGTAACGGCTTGCTGGGGCACCGGGCATCGCGATGATGTCCGGTGCAGCGGTCATTGCGCGCCGAACAGCATCGTCCAGTAAACGCCTTGATCACTGCGTGCGTCCGTCGCATAGGCGGCACCCACCTGGGTGAAAATCGGGTTCATCAGGTTGGCGCAATGCCCAGGGCTGGCCAGCCAGCCGGCCATGGCCTTGTTCGGTGAACCTTGGCCGGCGGCGATGTTTTCACCAATCTGTCGGCCACGGAAACCTGCGGCGCGCGCGCGGTCGGCGGGCATGTCGCCATCGGGGTCGCGGTGGGCGAAGTAATTGCCGTAGGCCATGGCTTTGCTGTGCCCTTGCGCCGCCGCGCCGAGGCTGGCATTCCAGGCCAAGGGCCGCGCGGCGGCAAAGCGCTGGCGACCGCACAGGCGCGGTTTGGCCCGGGCGGCATTGACCTGGGCGAGCAAGGTTTTACCGACACTGCGCGGGTCGACCACCTGATTGTCCAGCACGGGTCGCGCCAGCAACACTTGCCATTCACCGCGACTGCGACTGACACCAATGTCGGCGTACTGGTTATCCAGCAAGGCGGCGCAATTATCACTCTGCAGCATCTCGAAGGCCTCCTCGGCATCTTGGGCACCCACCACGCGAATGGAGCGCACCGCCACGGCCTGGTACCCGGAAGCTTTCAAGCGGTCGCGCAAGCCACCGCCGTAGCCGACCGGCAAGGCCAGGCTCGACTTCAGGGCCAGCGGTGACAAGCGTTGGGCGGGACGCCGTGCACAATCTTCCGGATGGGCTCGGTAATCGTTGATGGCGTCCACCAATTGTCGCTCCGCGCCGGCGTGGGCGGGGGTGGAAATCAGGGGCAGCGAGGTCAACAGGCACAGCGAAGTGAAGCGCAAGGCGAGGGCGGTTGGGCGCATGGTGCGGACAGCTCTGGTGAGATGACAACGATGGGGAGGTGGAAAAAATGCCCGTCTAAGACTGGCGTCTTGGGACAAGGTTCAAGGCGGCGGGGAGGCGTTTTGTTTGCCGGATCGTGCACCCGACGAAGGGTATGGGGCGACTCTGTGGGAGCGAGCCTGCTCGCGATGGAGGAGCAAGCACCGCGGGGTGTCAGGCAGCCAGCGTTTTCGTTGACGACCATCGCGAGCAGGCTCGCTCCCACAGGGTTTTCATCAAACCCTAAGTGGCCGTTGCCGCAGCAATTGGTGGGCCGTCAGAGGCAGGCGTACACCACCAGTTCCACCAACATCTCCTCCCGAGCCAACCCGGCCACGACGATGGCCGCGCGATTGGGGTAGGGGGCCTGGAAATACTCGCCATAGATCGCGTTCACCGTCGCCAGGTAGCTGCGGTCAGTGACGTAGATCAGCACCTGGGTAACCGCGTCCAGGGTGCTGCCGGCGGCTTGCAGGGTATGGCGCAGATTGTCCAGGGTCTGCCGGGTTTGCGCCTCGATGCCGCCACTGACGACCTGACCCTCGCGGTCAATGGGGATCTGTGCGGTGTACAGCGTGCCATTGCCGACCACCGCCCATTCCAGTGGCGCGCGGGAGGCGAAAAGGTCAGTCTTGATCGCGTGTTTCATTGATTGATTCCTGGAGCAATACAAGGTTTTATTGGGCATCGCTGCTTTCGCCAGCACCGCGCCGACGCGACTCCTCGGTGCTTTCCACCAGCACCCGTTCGCCCAGTTTTTTCAGTTGGGTCCAGACGTCATCGTCGACGACCAGCCCCTCTGCGGGCTGCGGGTAGGTGGCAAGCAGGGCATCCTCGGCACTGAGTCGCGGCAGCAGCGCGAAGTGCCTGGAGATCAGCACATTGATGCTTTGTTCGTCGCTCTGCGCCGGTTGGGGCAGGTCATACACCCGCAGGGTCGGGTGGGTTTGCCCGGCGCTGAACGTGGCAACCATTTCCTGGCGTGCATCGCGCCAGTACACGCAAAAATTCAGCGCGTCCGAGGCACAGCGCGCCAGGTAGCCGAGCAGCAAGACACGGTTATGGCAATGGCGGATGCGGATCAACGCACTGCCGCCGCGCAAGGCCTTGCCGACACCTAGCTCGACCGCCTGGGCGGCGCAGCGCAAGACACTTTGGCCGTGGGCATCGAGGGTTAACTGCGCGGCATCTTCGTAGCAGGTTTCGATCGGGCGATCGACTTCGTCGTGGAGAAAGGCCAAGGCCTTTTTCAACGCGCCGATGCCATCGAGGCCTTGCAGTTGCAGGCGCGCGATCATCTCGGCGGCGTCGTCGCAGTCACCGGGGGCGAAGCCGATACCCTCGAAGGCCTTGCGGCAGATCACCTGGATTTCATTGAGCGAGACGCGCATATCAGTGTTCTCCGGCAGCGGTGGGCAGTGTCGGCATCACGGCGAAATTCCAGTCATCGGCGAAAGGCTGGCCAATCTCACTGACCAGTGGCGCACCCTGGAACAAGGTGATGCGCACCCAGCGGCTGGACTTGGGGTCGAACTTGCCGGCGCCGAAGAACGCCAGTTTGCAACGCAGCAAGTGGATCGGCAGCATGTTGCGGTCCATCAGGTTGGCGCGGATTTCCCCGAAGGCGCAACGGGCCATGCCCTGCAGCCGGCATACGGTGCCTTTGAACGACGGCTGGGCGAGCAGGAAATGCGCGGTCAATTGCTGCGGATGGCGTTCGCGGTAGGCCAGCAAGGCACGGTGGCAACGCTGGAGGTTGTGGGCGATGCCCAATTGCATTTCCTTTTCCGCGCCAGGCTCCATGGCACGCTCGCCCAGGCGCGGCTCTTCCTTTTCCGCCGAGCGATACCAGAAGAAGTGGTTGGCCTCGGCCCCTTCAAGGTCGTAGTCGAGCGCCCAGCGGTAGTGGGTCTCGATCAGGTTGCACAGCGCGTCCAGCGGCATCTCGGCGTTCAGGCGAAAGCCCTCGTTGACCGACATCTGCTCGGCCAGCGGATCGACCTGTTCGGGGTACAGCTCCAGCAGCAGGCTGACCAGCAATTCCTGGCAGCCAAAACCGGCATTCAGCTCGGCCCAGTCTTGCAGCCGTGACCACAGTTCGGCGCTGACAGGCTGACAGGCGAACCACTCGCTCAATCGGCCGAGATCGTCCAACGTCTGCCGATCGATCGCACTTTGCCGTTGATCCTCGGTGCTGGTTTGTTGCAGGTGTTGCCGAGCCCGCTGCAGCAGTGCCTGGAAACGCTGCGCGCGGTGCACGTCAGCCGGTTGAGCCACCACCTTCGCCAGTGCGGTTTCACGGGCACACACCCACTGATTGACCAGTTGAGGGTGATTGATCAGGAAGGGCGCCATGCCCAGCCCGGTGGAGTTGCCGACCCCCAGGTAGCGTTGCAGCTCGATGTCCAACCCGACCGCCCGTTGCGGATTGCGCGCCCGGGCCATGTGCTCGATCTGCTCGATGCTGAAATGTCGCAGCAGGTACACGGTGAACATCTGCGCGCTGAACGGTTGGGTGAAGTCGGCATTGCCTTGCAGGCAACTGAAGTCGGCGATGCCGAACTTGCCGTTGCCGTACACGGCGGTCGTGCGATACAGGTAGCCGACCTCGGCGAGTTGCCGTGGGTCTGGCTGGCAACCTTCCGCCAGCGCCCCGAGGAAGCGCTCGAAGTTGCGCAGGCTGCGGTTGGCCCGTGACAGCACCAGTACCCGCGCATCGAAACGCCCGGCTTCCTGCAACGGTACGTTACGCCGCAAGTCGGCCAGTTGCGCCTCGTCGACATCGCCGGCCAACAGCACGAAGCTGACGTCCCACTGATCGGCGATGACCCGGTCACTGCGTTTTTCCGGCGGCAGGTACATCGAGAAAATCACGCAATGATAGTGGGCACTGGCGGTGTCGATCCGATAGATCGCCGTGCCGAAGCCCTCGGTGTCGAGATCGAAGCGAGTGCGCTCGATACGCCATTGCTCGTTCATCATCTTGCGCATGCTGCTGCGCACGAAACTCAGGCGGCTCTGGAAGTGACTGCCCAGCCGTTCCAGGTCCATGACCCGGGCGGCGGGGCGCAAGGCCGAAGAGGTGTCTGTGTCGGTGTGCGACATCATTGCGATTCCTGGATTGTTCATTATCAGACTGCCTGTTCACGAGCCATCTGCCGGGCGATGCGCAGTGCATCCCAGAGCGACGGCAGGATCAGCAGCGAAACCGGTACGGCAGTGATGACGATAAAGGATTGCAGCGCCGTGACCCCACCCGAGCCGATGGTGATCAGCACCACGGCGGCCAGGCCCATGCCGATCGCCCAGAAGGCGCGCAGCCATGCCTTGGGTTTGTCATTCGCGGACATCGCCATCGCCACGGTGAAGGCCATGGCATCGCCATTGGTGGCTACCGAGATGAAGCTCAGGAACAGGAACAGCGCCGAGATCAATCCGCCCAAGGGCAGGTTCTGGGTCACGCCCAGCAGCAGGTCTTCCGGTTGCGCGCCGTGGGCGGTGACGATGCCCGGGGTTTGCAATTCCATGCCGATGCCGGCGCCACCGACGATGGTGAACCAGAACATGGTCACCAGCGGGGCGATGATCGACAGGGTCATGATCACTTCGCGAATGGTCCGGCCCCGGGAGATCTTCGCCACGTAGAGCGCCACCATCGGCGCGTAACCGATGAACCAGCCCCAGTAGAACACCGTCCACCAGTCGAGCCATTTCGGGTCGGCACGGAACAGGGTCATCGGGATGAACTGTTCGATGTGCAAGGCGAACGCCGTGGGGAAACCGCCGAGGATGAACGCAGTGGGCCCCAGCAGTACCATGAACACTGCCAGGCCAATCATCAGCCAGACGTTGATCCCGCTGACGAAGCGGATTCCCTCGAGCCCGACCAGGCAGGAGATGGTGTACATCACCGTGACCAGCACGATGGTGATGGACTGCACCATCAGGTCGTTGGGAATGCCCCACACCGAGTGCAACGCGCTGCTGATCTGCAGGCCGAGGAAACCGATCGGGCCGATGGTGCCGGCGACCACGGCGATAATCGACGTGGCGTCGGCCAGGGTACCAATCGGCCCCTTGAGTGCACGTTCACCGAACAGTGGATAGAGCAAGGTTCGCGGTGCCAGTGGCAAGCCTTTGTCGTAGTGCAAGTGCATCAGCACAATGGCCAGCAAGCTGCCCAAAACCGCCCAGGCGAGGAAGCCCCAGTGCACGAACGATTGCGCGAGCGCGGTGTGGCCTGCCGCTTCGGTATGCGGTTGCATGCCCGCGAACAGCGGTGGCGGACTGGCGAAGTGCATCATCGGTTCCGCCGCCGCCCAGAAGGCACCCCCACCGGCGAGCAGGGCGCACATGATCACGGCGATCCAGTTGAAAGTACTGGTATCGGGACGTCGGTCGACGCCGCCGAGCCTGACGCGGCCGCACTTGCTGAAGCAGATGAACAGGCTCATGGCGAAGGTCGCCAGCATCAGGATCTGCCAGTACAAGCCAAAGAACTTCGTCGACCAGGCGAACAGCGTGTTCACCAGTAGCGACACACCCTCGATGTTGACCAGGGCTGCGATCAGGAAAGCGCCGAGGAAGCCGCCACTGATCAGGAACAGTGGCCAGTCGATGTTTGTTTTCGGCGGCGCAAGGTCCAGTGGCTGGACGTCGGCCTGCAGGGTGTCGGATGTTTTCATGATGCCTCCAAAATACGCGCCTGGGGCTGTGCACCGCCGGTTTGGGGGATGAACGGGAGGCTATTGTTGTTATTTTTCATGCTGTGCTGTCCTCACGGTGTGAAACCAGGGTCAGTGGATCAAAGGTCAGTTTTGCGCAGGTGTCGCGCTTTCCAGCAGACGCAACCAGTTGAGCCCCATGATGTTGCGTACCTCGTCCTCGGCGAACCCACGGTCGCGCAGGCCCTGGGCGATGACCGGGAAATCCCGGCTGTCGCGGAACCATTGCAGCGGTGACGGCCAGTGGGCGTTGTCCTTGGAGCCTTCGCCGTAGTCCTTGTCTTTGCTCCAGCGCCCGTTGCGCATCCATTCAAGTACTTGCAGGGGTTGCTGCTGGCACAGGTCGGTGCCGATGCCGATATGCTCCACGCCCATCAGTTCGGCCGTGCTGGCAACCATGTCGCAGAACGATTCCAGGCTGCAGCCCGAGGCACCCTTGAGGTGGAACGGGTAAGTGCTGAAGCCGAGCAGGCCGCCAGACTCGGCAATCGCGCGCAGCACGGCATCGGACTTGTTGCGTTTGGCGGCGTGGAAACTCGACGGGTTGGCGTGGGAGACGATCACCGGCCGGCTCGACAGCTCAATGGCTTCAAGGGTGCTGCGCTCGGCGCTGTGGGACATGTCGATGAGCATGCCGACGCGGTTCATCTCGGCGATGACCTGGCGACCAAAGCGGCTGATGCCGTTGTCTTCGTTCTCGTAACAGCCGCTGGCCAGCAGGCTCTGGTTGTTATAGGTCAGCTGCATGATCAACACGCCGAGCTGGCGGAAGACTTCGACCAGGCTGATGTCGTCTTCGATAGGCGAGCAGTTCTGGAACCCGAAGAAAATACCGACGCGGCCTTCCTGGTGGGCCAGGCGGATGTCCGAGGCCTCACGCACCGGGCGAATCAGCTGCGGCCAGGTTTCGAAACGGCGGTTCCACTCGCCGATGCGCGACAGGGTTTCCCGGGCGTTCTCGTGGTAGGCGATGGTGGCGTGTACTGCGCTCAGGCCACCTTCCTGCATCTGGCGGAAGATGTCTTCGCTCCAGTTGGAATATTGCAGGCCATCGATCATCAATAAATCGTGCATGGTGATCTCCCGTTCAAGGTCGCACGTAGGTGGTCTTGACCACGGTGTAGAATTCGCGGGCGTATTGCCCTTGCTCGCGCGGACCGAAGCTCGAGTTTTTGCGGCCGCCGAACGGCACGTGGTAATCGGTGCCGGCGGTGGGCAGGTTGACCATCACGCAACCGGTGCGGGCGCGGCGCTTGAAGTCACTGGCATAACGCAGCGATTGGGTGATGATCCCGGCGGTGAGGCCGTATTCGGTGTCGTTCAATACGGCCAGGGCTTGCTCGTAGTCGCTCACCCGGATCACGCAGGCAATCGGTCCGAACACTTCTTCGCGGTTGATGCGCATCTGGTTGGTGGTGTGGGTGAACAGCGCGGGGCGCATGTAGTGCCCGGCCGGTTCCAGGGCGAGCAACTCGCCGCCTTCGACCAGGGTCGCGCCGTCTGCCTTGGCCAGCTGCAGGTAATCAAGGTTCTGTTGCAGTTGGCGAGCTTCGGCAACGGGGCCAATCTGTGTTCCTTGCTCAAGGGCATGGCCGACTTTCAGCTGGCGCATGCGCGCGACCAGCGCCTCGACGAACCGGTCATGGATGCCATCGCAAACGATCAGGCGCGAGGAGGCGGTGCACTTTTGCCCGGTGCCGAAAAAGGCACCGTTCAAGGCGCATTCGACGGCGATGTCCAGGTCGGCATCGTCGAGCACCACCAGGGCGTTCTTGCTGCCCATCTCCAGTTGGCAGCGCACCAGGTTGCCGGCGGTTGCAACCGCGACGCGGCGACCGGTCTGCAGGGAACCGGTGAACGTCAGCGCATCGATATCGGCCGACTGGATCAGGCTTTCACCGACCACGCTGCCGCTGCCCATCACCAGGTTAAAAGTGCCTGCGGGCAAGGGCTGGCGGCTGATGATCTCGGTCAGGGCCCAGGCGCTGGCAGGCACCAGGTTGGCCGGCTTGAACACCACGGCGTTACCGAAGGCCAGGGCTGGGGCGATCTTCCACGCGGCGGTGGCCATCGGGAAATTCCATGGGGTGATGATGCCGACCACGCCCACCGGTTCGCGCTGGACGTCGATCTCGATCCCGGGGCGAACCGAGGCTGCCGTCTCGCCCATCTGGCGCAACACTTCGGCGGCGTAATAGTGAAAGAATTGCGCGCTGCGATGGACCTCACCGATGCCCTCGGCCAGCGGCTTGCCTTCTTCGCGCGAGAGCAGTTCGCCGAGCTCTTGCTTGCGCGACATCAGCTCGTCGCCGATGGACATCAGGATTTGCTGGCGTTGTTCCAGGCCAGTGGCGGCCCATTGCGGCTGGGCGTCACGGGCGGCCGCGATGGCGTCCAGGGTCTGTTCGGCGCTGGCCTGGTGGTAGTGCCCGATCAGGTCTTCGACGTCCGAAGGGCTGTGGTTGGCGACAAGGCCCTGGCCTTCGCACCAGTTGCCGCCAATGTAGTTTTTGCAGGGTTGCAGTGCCATGGGAACCTCCGATTGCGTTGGCCCCATCTTGAGAGTATTACTCTGCAAATAAAAATTAATAATAAATATAAAACGATAAGGAAAACTAACCGTGTTGCCCGAGCTCAAGATCACTCAATTGCGTTATTTCGTGCTCGTCGCCCAGCTCAAAAGCTTCCACGGCGCGGCCCGGCAGGCGTATCGCACGCAACCGGCGTTGTCGTTGGCCGTGCGCGAGCTCGAACAGAAGCTCGGCCAGCCACTGTTCGAGAAGGGCGGTAAAACCGAGCTGACGCCATTCGGTGCGCACTGTCTGCCGCTGTTCCAGGATTTGCTCGCCCATCACGATCGCATCGCCCGGGAAGTGAGCCTGCTGGCGCGGCACGAAATCGGCCAGGTGAGCATTGCCACGGTGCCGTCGGTGGCCAGCCGCCTGTTGCCGAACCTGCTCGCGCGGTTTGTGAGCGAGCACCCGAAAATGCAGATCAGCATCCAGGACGGCACGGCCGACAGCGTGCAGCAGTTGTTGGTCCAGGGGCAGGTGGACTTTGCCATCAGCAGCGTGTGGGTGGCGGATGACAACATCGAGTTCGTGCCGATCCTGAGTGACCAGGTCGGGGTGGTCTGCCGGCATGATCATCCGCTGGTGGCTAGCGGCGGGGCGCTGCACTGGTCCAGCCTGCAAGCCTACCCGCTGGTGCGCAACGGCACTTCGCGCCTGCTGGCGGGAACGGACGCGGCAGGCTTGCTCGACAGCAGCCTGCTGTTCGTCTCCAACATGATTTCGCTGATCGCGATGCTCGAAGAAGGCATCGGCATCACCACTTTGCCGTCCCTGGCGTTTCCCAAGGGCAATGAACAGCTGGTGTTTTTACCCTTGGCCGAGCCCCGGGTGGAGCGCCAGATCGGCATCCTGTGCCGCAAGGGTCATAGCCTGTCGCCGGCAGCGGCCGAGTTGATGGGGTTCCTGCGGGCGCAGATGCAGATGCCCGGGCAGGTCAGTGATGGGGCGCAGGCTCCCCCGGCCGTAGTTTGAAACGACAGACATTGCCGCCGCGCACCATGCATTCGCTGTGCTCGACTTCAGCGTCGCCCAGCGCCCCGATCAACGCCAGGTCCAGTTCACAAACGACCGGGTGCGCGGCGGCGAGACGGTGGAACACGCAGTTGTGGGCGACGATTTCCTGATCGCCGGACGAGCGAAAAAACACCTCGGCTTCATAGCCCGCCTGATTCATGTGCTGCACGATCTTCGCTTCATCGACCACCCCATCACCTGTAGGAGCGAGCATGCTCGCGATGGTCGTAAACGATGACGCGAAAAACCTGATGCCCTGCGGCGCCCTCAGGTTTTTCGTCGGAACGTGGCCCGGAGCATGCTCGCTCCTACACCTACAAAAGCTTCCACGTGTAGTCGATGTTCACCCGCAGTTCATTGTCATCGCGGTGGCTGGCCTGCGCGGCAAAGTCGTTGCGATACCAGGCGTTGCGCACGCGCACGGCCAGGCCCTTGAGCGGGGTGCCCTGCAACACATAGGACAACTCGATATCCTTTTCGCTTTCCGTCAGGTCCGAGCCGCCCAACTTGGGCAACTCGATGTTGTCGCCACGCACGTAGCGCAACACACCATTGAGGCCCGGCAAGCCCATGCCCACGAAGTTGTAGTCGTAACGCACCTGCCAACTGCGCTCCTTGGGGTTGAGGAACTCCGAGCTCAAGGTGCCTTCGGTAATGACCAACGGCTCGGTGCCGAACAGGTAGGGCATGGCGGTCTTGCCGGTCAGTTGCATGTAGCCAGCGCCGAATTTATGCGCCCCCAGGCTGTACGTCAGCATCAAGGCCGCGTTGCGGTTGTCCACCGGGCCGGCCTTGGCGGCGCCATCTTCACCGGTGACGAACAGGCGCACGTCGGTTTTCAGGCTGCCGGGCCCCATCGGGCGATTGTCGACCAGACCGTAGAAATCCTTGCGGTACAGGCCAGCGAGATCGGCATGGTAGTACTTGAGGGTCAGTTGCGGCGACCAGGCATAGTCGCCGCCGAGGAAGGTGAAGCGGTCTGATTCGGCAGCGCCATTGAAGCGCCCGTTGGGTGAGGCTACCGTCATCTTCTGGTAGTCGGTGGAATCGCGCAGGTTGATGCGATCCAGCCAGCCGGCGTGCACGGTCAGGTCGTCTATTTCCCGGGACTTGAGATAGGCGCCACGGAAGGTCTGCGGCAGCAGGCGGGTAGGGCTGGCGAAGGCGATCGGCAGGAAGGTGCTGATGGTGCCCAATTGCAACTCGCTATTGGAAGCCCTGGCCTTGGCGGTCAGGCCCAGCTCCGAGTACTCGCTGGCAGGTGAACGGGTGGCGGGGTCGAAGGGCAGCAAGCCGGTACCGGTGCGGTCCGGTGCAGAGTCCAGGCGCACGCCCAAGAGTCCCTGGGCGTCAAGGCCGAACCCGACTGGCCCTTGGGTGTAGCCCGAACGCAGGTTGAGGATGAAACCTTGCGCCCATTCGCGAGCGGCCGCCTGGGGCGTGGCGTTCACGTAATTGCGGTCGAAGTAATAGTTGCGCACAACCAGATCGGCGTGGCTGTCGTCGACAAAACCCGCGGCGCAAGCCTGGCCAACGGACAAAACGCAGGCGCAAGCGCTGAGCGCCCTGAGAATATTCCTGAGCATGGCAGTGTTCACTTTTATTGTTGTGGGGAGTACCCGCGCCGACTCGACGCGGGCAAATGCGGTCAGGGGGTCAGTCGGCTTGAGCGCCGTTGCGTCGTACCGACAGGTAAAACATCGCCAATGCCGCGATGACGATCCCCGGCGCCGAAGCCATCATCACTCCAGCGGTGCCGGTACCCAGCGCGAGCATTTTGCCGGCCACCAAGGGGCCGCTCATGGCGCCCAAACGGCCGATGGCGACGGCGCTGCCGACGCCCGTGGCGCGTACCGACGGACGATAGAAATGCGGTGCCAGGGCATACAGTACGCATTGCCCGCCAGTGGCGAAGAAACCGGCGACGAAACCGGCCAGCAACATGCTTTGCAGTTGGCTCGCCATGCCCAGTGCAGTCAGTGAGGCGAGCAGGCCGACATAGATCAACGCGGACAGCGCCCAGGCTGGCAACCGGTCCATCACCCAACCAAGCGACAGGGTGCCGGCTGCCGCACCGAACTGCAGCGCCAGCATCACCCAGCTCGCCTGGGCACCACTGAAGCCTTGGCCGATCAACAGGCTGGGCAGCCAGTTGATCAGGATGTAGACCACCATGAGCGTAAAGAAATAGCTGACCCAGATCATCGCGGTCGACAGCGCCGCGCCTTCCCGGAACAGGCCGCGGACCACTCCGCGTGGAGCGGTGTCCTGGGCCCGCCCAAGAAACTGCGCCGACTCCGGCAGGTAAAGTCCAAGCAGCGGCACGATCAACAGGGGCACCACGCCACCGACGTAGAACACCACCTGCCAGCCGCCGGCCAGGTCGGCGATACCGATGCTGGCCGCCATTGCCGCACCCAGCGGTACGCCACAGTACATCAGGCTCACGGCAGTGCCGCGCAGGCGTGGCCCCGCCACTTCGCTGCTCAAGGCGATCAGGTTGGGCAGGGCGGCACCCAGGCCCACGCCAGTCAGGCACCGGGCGATCAGCAAACTGTTGAAGTCCCAGGCCATGGCCGTGAGCAACGAGAACAGCCCGAACAGGGCTACCGAGGCCATCAGCACGCGTTTGCGCCCGATGCGATCGGCCAGCAGGCCGCCGAAGAAGGCACCGGGCAGCAGACCGAAGATCCCGGCGCTGAAGACCCAGCCCATGTGCAGCTTGTCCAGTTCAAACGCAGCCGCCATGCCTTGGGCGGCGATCCCTGACGCTTGCAGGTCGAGGCCTTCCATCAGGGCGACGAGGAAGCACAGACCGATGGTCCGCGCCAGGTACAGCGGGGTTGTCACGTTCAGCGATGTCATGGGGATGTACCCGTTTTATTGTTGTTATGGCAAACAGAGGGTCGACCTTGTAGGAGCGAGCCTGCTCGCTCCTACAAGGTTGTGTGACGTCAGCGCTTGAGCAGGTCCAGCGCGACGTCGACGATCATGTCTTCCTGGCCGCCGACCATGCGCCGCTTGCCCAGCTCGACGAGGATGTCGAGGGTCTTCAACCCGTATTTGGCAGCGGCGATTTCGGCGTGGCGCAGGAAGCTCGAATAAACGCCCGCGTAACCCAACGCCAGGGTCTCGCGGTCGACCCGCACCGCACGGTCCTGCAGCGGGCGGACGATGTCGTCGGCGGCGTCCATCAACGTGTACAGGTCGGTGCCGTGGTTCCAGCCCAGGCGTTCGGCGGCGGCGATGAACACTTCCAGCGGTGCATTACCGGCGCCGGCGCCCATACCCGCGAGGCTGGCGTCGATGCGGTCGCAACCTTCCTCGACCGCCGTGATCGAGTTGGCCACGCCCAGCGACAGGTTGTGGTGCGCATGCATGCCAGTCTCGGTTTCTGGCTTGAGCACCGCCTTGAACGCGCGGAAACGCTCGCGCACATCCTGCATGTTCATCGCACCGCCGGAGTCGGCCATGTACACGCAGGTCGCGCCGTAGCTTTCCATCAGCTTGGCCTGGGCGGCCAACTGCTCGGCCGGGATCATGTGGCTCATCATCAGGAAACCGACGGTGTCCATGCCCAGCTCGCGGGCGTATTCGATGTGCTGTTTCGAGACGTCCGCCTCGGTGCAATGGGTGGCGATGCGCACCACCCGGGCCCCGGCGTTGTAGGCGGCCTTGAGGTCATGCACGGTGCCGATGCCGGGCAGCAGCAAGGTGGTGATCTTGGCGTGCTGGATCACATCGGCCGCGGCCTCGATCCACTCCAGGTCAGTGTGTGCGGCAAAGCCGTAGTTGAAGCTCGAGCCTTGCAGGCCGTCGCCGTGAGCGACTTCGATCGAGTCGACGCGGGCCTTGTCCAGCGCGCGGGCGATGTCCTGCACGTTCTGCAGGGAGTACTGGTGGCGCACCGCGTGGCTGCCGTCACGCAAGGTCACGTCGGAGATGTAGAGTTTCTTGCCGTTCATGAAAGGCTCCTCAGGCGTTAAGCATCGACTGCGCCATGCGCTCGGCGGTGGCCAAGGCTGCGGAGGTCATGATGTCGAGGTTGCCGGCGTAGGCTGGCAGGTAATGGGCGGCGCCTTCGACTTCGAGGAACACCGAGGTCTTGAGGCCGGAGAATTGGCCCAGGCCGGGGATGTGCAGCGGCGCGTCTTGCGGGATCACGTCGAACTGCACTTTTTGCTTCAGGCGATAGCCCGGCACGTAGGCCTGCACGGCGGCGGCCATCTCGACGATGGAGGCCTCGACCAGCGCCGGGTCCGCCGCCTCGGACAACACGAACACCGTGTCGCGCATCATCAGCGGCGGTTCGGCCGGGTTCATGACGATGATCGCCTTGCCCTTGCTCGCGCCACCGATCACTTCGATGGCCCTGGAGGTGGTCTCGGTGAATTCGTCGATGTTGGCGCGGGTGCCGGGGCCGGCGGACTTGCTGGCAATCGAGGCGACGATTTCCGCGTAGTGCACCTTGGCCACCCGCGATACTGCGGCGACCATTGGGATGGTCGCCTGGCCTCCACAGGTGACCATGTTGACGTTGAGCTGACTGAGGTTCTGCTCCAGGTTGACCACCGGCACGCAGTACGGGCCGATGGCCGCCGGCGTCAGGTCGATCAGGCGGATGCCGGGTTTGATGGAACGCAGGAAGGCGTCATTCTTCACATGGGCCCCGGCCGAGGTGGCATCGAAGACGAAGTCGATGTCCTTGAACACGTCCATGCGGGTCAGGCCTTCGACGCCTTCGTGGGTGACGGCCACGCCCATGCGCTGGGCCCGGGCCAGGCCGTCGGAGGCCGGGTCGATGCCGACCATCACCGCCATTTCCAGGTGTTGGGCATTGCGCAGGATCTTGATCATCAGGTCGGTGCCGATGTTGCCGGAGCCGACGATGGCGACTTTGAGTTTGTTCATGGTTGTTGCCCCTTATGCAAAGTCGACCGCGACACGACCGATACCCTCGATCTCGGCTTCAAACCGGTCGCCGGCAGCGACCGCGACCATCGGCCCGAGTGCGCCGGTCAGAATGATGTCGCCGGCCCGTAGCGGATCGCCCAGGCTTGCCATGGTGCGAGCCAGCCACACGGCGGCGTTGAGGGGATGACCGAGGCATTCGGCGCCGCTGCCGCTGGAGACTTCTTCGCCGTTGCGGGTCATGCGCATGCTGGCCTCGCGCAAGTCCAGACCATCGAGGCGACGGACCGGGCCGCCGAGCACGAAGCAGCCGCTGGAGGCATTGTCGGCCACGGTATCGACGAAGCGAATGTTCCAGCCCTGGACCCGGCTGCCGACGATTTCCAGTGCAGGCACCACGCCGCCGACGGCGGCCATGAGGTCGGCAAACGTGGTGTCGGCACGGGGTAGGTCGTGCTGCAGGATCAGGGCGATTTCGGCTTCAATCTTCGGTTGCAGTACGCGGGCAACAGGTACGGTTTGGTTATCGCCATAGCACATGTCGGCGAACAGGGTGCCGAAGTCCGGCTGATCGACGCCCAGTTGCGCCTGGACCTTGGGATTGGTCAGGCCGATCTTGCGCCCGACCACACGCCGGCCGCTGGCCACACCGTGGGCAACATTGAGGCGCTGGATGGTGTAGGCCGCCTCGGCATTGTCTTCACCAATCTGCTCGCGCAGTGGCGCAATGGCTTCGTGGCGGGTTTCAGCCTGACGCAGGTCGGTGGCGAGCTGTTCCAGGGTGTCTTGAATAGGGTTCATGTCGACCTCGGTGATCAGTGGGTCAGGAAGTCCAGGACCAGGCGGTTGAACGTCTCGGCGTGTTCCCACTGGGCCCAGTGGCCGCAGCGGTTGAACACATGCAATTGCGCGTCGGGCAGGCCGGCCAGCAGGCGCAGGCCGGTGTCCATGGGCACGAAGCGATCTTCGCGACCCCAGACCAGCAGGGTTTGCGCCTTGATTTCATGCAGGCGGTGGCTGAAGTCCGGGAATTGCTTGGGGTTGAGGGTGCTGCTCTTGACGAAGTTTTCCAGGTGATCGCGCCGGGCGAGGAGGTTGTCGAGGCGAGTCTGGAACAAATCGTCGGAGATGCTGCTGGCGTCGAAGACGAACACGTTCATCATCTTCTTCAGGTTTTCGATAGTCGGGTCGCGGTATAGCGCGCCGATCAGCTTGATGCCTTCGGTCGGCTGCGGGACAAAGGCGCTCGGGCCGCCGGTGCCACCCCCCATCAGCACCAGTTTGCCGATGCGCTCAGGGTTGGCGAGGGCGAATGCCACTGCACTATGGCCGCCCATGGAGTTGCCGAGGATGTGCACGCGGTCCAGGTCGAGTACGTCGAGCAGGCCTTTGAGCGCACAGGCGTTGAGGTCCGAGCGCGAGCCCTCGCAGACGATCGGGTCGCTCTTGCTCCAACCTGGACAGTCCATGAGGATCACGCGATAGCCGGCGTTCACCAAGGGCTCGATGTTGCGGTGGAAGTTGGCCCAGCCGCTGGCTCCGGGGCCTGAGCCATGGAGCATGACCACGGTTTCAGCACCCTGGCCGACGTCGTTGTAATGCAGTTGCAGATCCAGTTCGCCTTCCTTGATACGGGCAAAGCGACTGGTGGAGGTTTCGGTGAACGCAGTGGCAGTCATGACAGTTCCTTGGATTCAGTAGTTGTTGTTCAGCGGCTGGGCGCCAAGGGCGGCAAAGCCTGCGATCCATTCGGGAATCGGGCGGTAGTAGCGACCTTCGGTGCGATACGGGCCGAACGCGGACAGCGCGGCAAAGGCGGCGACCCAGGTCTTCACTTCATGGGTGGACTTGCCGGCCAGGGCCGACAACTGGTCATTGCCCAGGGCATCGAGGTCACTGACTCGACCCTGCTCGAGGGTGTCGAGAAATTCCCGGTCCCATGTCGGGTTGAGCGGGTGCAGGCTGTGCGGGTCCTGGACGAAGTCCCGGGCGGCTTGAATGACCCGGTTCTGCCGCGCCTGGCGTTCATCGGCTGGCAACTGGCGACCGCTGCCCATCAGGCGATCGGCCATGCGCGCATCGACCCTGGCCAGCTCCGGCACCGGTGGCTGGTGGGACAAGCCCCCGGAGGCGAGGAACAACACACGCTTGTCCAGCGACTTCGCCCACTGGCCGATGGCTTCGCCGAGCAGCCGGGCGCGCTTGAAACCGGGCAGGGGCACGGCGACGCAATTGATGAACACCGGAATCACCGGGCAGCCCTGCAAGCCGCCGATCAACAGCTCCAGGGGCTGGGCGAACGCGTGGTCGACTTGCATGCGGTAGGACACGGCGATGTCGACGCCAGCATCCAGGACCGATTGGGCGCAGGCTTCGGCGAGCGCCTTGGGCACGTCCAGCGGGCCGGCGGCCGTGTCGAAATCGCCAATGGCATCGGCCGCCATGCCGATGCAGAACGCCGGCATCACATCGTAGAAAAAGCCGTTGTAATGGTCCGGCCCGAACAGCACGATCAGTTGCGGGGCAAAGCGGGCGATGCGCTCGCGGGCTTCGGCGGTCATCGCGTCGACTTCGGCCAGCACCTGCGGCGTCGGGTCGACGTGGCCGACCAGCGGGGTGTGCGACAGGCAGTGCAGATAAGCGCTCATCTCAAGCCACCTGGCTGGCGACAGTCGTCGCGGGCGCTTGCGGCAGTGCCTTGAGCGCCAGGGCCAATTGATCGCAGGCCTGGCCGACGGTTTGCGGAATGGCCAGCCCGGCGAGGAACCGGTCCGGGCGTACCAAGGCGATGGACGCCGACCCACTGGCGAACCATTCCTTGAGACGACCGGTGCTGTCGCCGACGCGGATCACGCCCGGGCTCACATCACTGGCGGCCTTTAGCTGGACGTCTGGCAACACCTGGATAAACCGCGTGCCCAGGGCGCTCCATTGCTCGACTTGCGCGCGGCTCATGCCCCAGATCGGATCGCAACCCCAGGCAATGATCGCGAAGTTGCTACCGATCACTTCATCGAGCAACAGGGTGTCGCCCGCTTCAGTCAGCACCCGCGGCTGGATGAACATCTTGCCCACGGCAGAGGACTTGTCGTTGGGGGCGATCAAGGCGCCACGGGTGTATTGCGGCATCGGCTTGAAGCGCATCTCCAGGAAGTAGCGCTTGACCGGTGGCACGTAGTTGAGCAGCCAGGACACGCCATCGCGCAGGGTGCCTTGCCAGCGCTTGGGCGGCGCCAGGACATGGCCGGCGAGCACGGACAGGTCGATCATGGCCTTGGCGTGGTCGCGGCGCTCCTGTTCGTAGCTGTCGAGCAGGCTGTCGGCGGCCAGGCCCTTGATCACCAGCGACAGCTTCCAGGCCAGGTTAGAGGCGTCACGCATGCCGCTGTTGTAACCCTGGCCCTGCCACACCGGCATGATGTGCGCGGCGTCGCCGGCCAACAGCACCCGGCCCTGGCGGAATCGACCGGCCAGGCGCGCGTTGTGGGTGTAGACGCGGCTGCGGATCAGCTCGATGCGGTCGGGGTCGGGCAGTACCTTGGCGAGCAACTTGCGCATGTTCTCGGGCTTGCTCAACTCGGCTTCGGTTTCGCCGGGCATGACCATGAATTCGAAACGACGCACACCGTGGGGCAGGGCGGCTGACACATAGGGCCGCACCGGGTCGCAGCACAGGTAAACGTGTGGCGTGGCCAGCGGGTCGTTGGCGATGTCGACGACGATCCACTGGTTGGGCGCGGTCTTGCCTTCGAAGCTGATGTCCAGGCTGCGCCGCACCAGGCTGTTGCCGCCGTCGCAGCCGATCAGGTAACGGGCATGCAGGCGTTCTTCGCGACCGTTCTGGTCCTTGAGGTCGAGCACCACGGCGCTGTCGTTTTGCGCAAAGCTTTGCAGTTCGCGGCTGAACAGCACCTTGACGTTTTTAAAGCGCTGCAAGCCTTCGTACAGCACCCGGTCGGCCAGGGGCTGAATGAACGCGTTGCGCCGCGACCAACCGAACTCGTCGGTCCGGGGCTGGATGTCGGCAAAGCAGCGACCCTTTGGCGTGAGAAAGCGCATGGCGTGCCAGGGGGTGGTGTGCGGCAGTACGTTTTCGGCCAGGCCAACTGCCTGGAAGGTGCGCAGGCTTTCGTCATCCAGGCCAATGGCGCGGGGATAATCGATCAGGCGGTCGAGCTTTTCCACCAGGGTGACGTTCACGCCGCATTGGCCCAGGTAGTTGGCGATCATCAATCCGACCGGGCCGGCGCCGACGATGGCGACGTCAGTGCTCAGTTCCAGCGTGGAGGGCGAGGGTGCAGGACTCATGGGTATCTCCATACAGCGCTTTTGGATTTCTTGTTGGGCGCAGTATGTGAATCGCGGTACTGGTGGACAACGACAACCCTTGTTAGTGTGCACTGGGTGCACATCGTTGATTTGCAACAAAAAAGGAAAGATCAATGAGCGAGACCGAATACAAGTCCGTGCGGGGATTGATGCGTGGCCTGGCCCTGATCAACAGCTTGAATCGCTTCGACGGCGGGGCCAGCACCGCACAACTGGCCGAGCGCAGCGGGCTGCATCGGACCACGGTCCGACGGCTCCTGGAAACCTTGCAGGCCGAGGGTTATGTGCGGCGCAGCGAGTGGGATGACAGCTATCGCCTGACCCTCAAAGTGCGCGAATTGAGTGAGGGATTTCGCGATGAACAATGGATTTCTTCGATCGCCGCGCCGTTGCTCGGCGAACTGCTGCAAGAGGTGGTTTGGCCGACGGACCTGTGTACGCTGGATGGCGACGCCATGGTCATTCGCGAAACCACTCATCGCTTCAGCCGCCTTTCGTTCCACCGCTCCATGGTCGGCCGGCGCCTGCCGTTGCTGATGACCGCCACCGGGCGTGCCTACTTTGCGTTCTGCCCGCCTGCCGAACGCGAAGAGTTGATCGAGTTGATGATCAGCCGCGACGACGAACAGTCGCCGCTGGCTGCCGATCGCCGCTTTGTCGACCGGCTGGTACAGCACACCGTCGCCAAAGGGTATGGCGAAAACAACTCGCATTGGGGGCAGGAGCGCAAGATTGCGGCCATTGCGATACCCATCACCTTTGAGGCGAGGCTGATGGGGTGCCTGAATCTGGTCTACATCGCCAAGGCGATGTCCGTCGAGGAAGCGGCCCGCCGTTACCTGCCGGCGATGCAAGGCATGGTGCAGAAGATCCAGAGCCAGTTGGTCGGTTCATCTGCCTGAACGCTATGGGGGCGTCATGGTTGTTCTATGCAGCGTTTTCCAGATGATCGCGGTAAAAACCCAACTTTAAGATCAATAAGGATGTTTCTCATGAAAGCCAGGGCGGGCAGCCTTGCTCCTACAAGGGGTCTTGCAGCTACACCGCGGCGTCTGGTTCGCGGGCAAGCCTCGCTCCTACGGGCGAAGAACGATGACGCGATTACAAGCCATCCCTCAGTGCCTTGAGGTATTCGGGGCTATTACCGATCGAGTTGTGCCCGGTGCCTGCAATCACCTGCAGCGTCGCCACGCCCGGGGGGAAATGGCTGTAGAGGCGCCGGGTGCTTGCGCCTGGAATCACCTCGTCGTGCTCAGCGGCGATCAGGCGCGTCGGCACCGTGATGTGCTCGGCGTAGCGCCAGGATTCGAATTTATCCTTGAGCAGCCATCGTACCGGTAGCCAGCGGAACTGGCGCTCCGCCAGTTCTTCCAGGCTGTTGTACGGCGTGATCAGCAACAGTTTCGCCGCCGGGCGATAACTGGCCAGGCGCACCGCGACCCCCGAGCCCAGGCTGCGTCCGACCACCACCACCTGCGGGTGGTCGGCGTAGACCTTGTCGAACAAGCTCATGGCATCGCGAGCAATCGCTTCTTCGGACGGTGAACCGCTGCTGCCACCGTATCCACGGTAATGCAGCAAGTACAGGGCATGCTCGGGAAAGGCCCGGTCAAACTCCGGCAGGCTGCGCGAGACGTCCTCGGCATTGCCACCGAAATAAATCAGCGCCTTGGGCCCGGCATGCGACCGCACCGACACCAGCACCTGCGCCTCGTCCACGGGCAACGTCAGCAGTGTCTCGGGCGAGTCGACGGCGCGGGGCTGCGGGTAATAGATCAGTGCGCGCTGAAACACGAACAGGGCCGCGCAGAGCGCCAGGTACAGCGCGGCGACGATGACGACGAGTAACACCAGTGTTCGGGACATTCGGCTAACGTTAGTGGGCGGCATTGACGGCTCCGGGTGCTGTCAGAGTGTAGCTGGCGGTAAAGGAGGGCACCGATGCCCATCGCGCTCAAGTGGCTCAACGTGTTGCCGGCGGAAAGAGCGGCGCTGGCCCTGGGTTTCGCGTTCCATTTCTGCGTGCTTGCCAGCTATTACCTGGTACGACCGTTGCGCGATGCCTTGGGCCTTGAGGGCGGCGTCGAGAAGTTGCAGTGGCTGTTCACCGCCACCTTCGTGGTGATGCTGCTGATGGTGCCGGTGTTTGGCACGCTGGCGTCGCGGCTGCCGGCCACGCGCTTCGTCCCCTTGATTTACCGGGCGATTGCCGTGTCGATGCTGGTGTTTGGCCTGTTGATCGGCAACCACGTAGCGCCGGTGACGGTCGGGCGGGTGTTCTTTGTCTGGATCAGCCTCTACAACCTGTTCATCGTCTCGATTTTCTGGAGTGTGCTGGTCGACCGTTTCTCCAACGAGCAGGGACGACGGCTGTTCGGCTGCATCGCGGCCGGCGGCACCCTGGGCACCTTTATCGGGCCCTTGCTGGCGGCGACCATGGCCACTCGTCTGGGCCCGCTGGCGTTGACCGTCGGCGCGGCGCTGCTGCTGGAACTGGCGGTGCACTGCTATCGGGGGCTGCTGGCGAGGACGCAATCGCAGCAGGCCAACCGGTTATTGGACGAACGGCGCCTGGGGGGCAGCATCCTCGCCGGGATCACGCTGATCCTGCACTCGCCTTATCTCTTGGGGTTGGTGGCCTTCATGCTGCTGCACACCAGCGCCGCGACTTTGTTGTATTTCGAGCAGGGACGGATCGTCGCTGGCAGCTACGCTGATGTAGGCAGCAGGACGCAATTTTTCGCCGTGGTCGATTTGCTGGTGTCGGCGCTGACCCTGATCTGTCAGTTGCTGCTGACGGCGCCATTGATTCGCCTGGTGGGCATAGGTGGCGCGTTGCTGGCGCTGCCCCTGGCGACAGTCGTGGCGTTTTGCGCCATGGCACTGGCACCGGTGCCCGCCAGCGTGGCATTGGCACAGGGACTGCGCCGCGCGGTGGAGTTCGGCGTTGTCCGGCCGGCGCGTGAGGTGCTGTGGACGGTGGTCAGCCGTGAAGAAAAATACAAGGCCAAGAATGTGATCGAAACCCTGGTCTATCGTGGCGGCGACGCTGCCAGTGGTTGGCTGTCGGCCGGTTTGACGGCCCTGGGCGCAGGGTTCGGCCTGGTCGCGCTGGCGGTCGTGCCGGTGGCGGGAGTGTGGGGCGGGTTGTGCCTGTGGCTGGCAAGGCGCCAGGCGCGATTGGCCGAGTCCAGACCACCGGTGAGGGAATCGTCATGAGCCATGCGCAAGGTTTGACCCGCAGGCAAATACTCACGCTGGCTGCCGCCGCTTCGGCGGTCTTCACGCTCGGCCCGAGCGGTGCGCAAACCTCGCCAGCGGCGGGAACAGGAGGCAAGACCATGATGACCCGCGTCATTCCTTCCAGCAAAGAGCCATTGCCCGCTGTCGGCCTTGGCACCTATCGCGGCTTCGATGTGGCGCCTTCGGATCCTGCGTACCGCAGCTTGCCAGCCGTGCTTGACGCGTTGTTTGAAAAGGGCGGCAAGGTCATCGACAGCTCGCCCATGTACGGTCGCGCCGAGCAGACCACCGGCGAGCTGCTGTCGATTCACGAGCCACGATCGCCAGCGTTCCTGGCGACCAAGGTGTGGACCCGTGGCCGCGAGGAAGGCATCGCGCAGATGGAGCAATCGTTCAAGCTGCTGCAGACCGACCGCATCGACCTGATGCAGATCCACAACCTGCTGGACTGGCAAACCCACCTGCCGACCCTGCGCCAGTGGAAGGAAGAAGGACGCATTCGCTACATCGGCATCACCCATTACACCGCGTCGGCCTATGACGACGTGGAGGCCGTGCTCAAGGCTGAGCCGCTGGACTTCCTGCAGATCAACTATGCGCTGGATGATCGCGGCGTCGAAAAACGCCTCCTGCCACTGTGTCGCGACCGCGGTGTCGCAGTGATCTGCAATCGGCCGTTCGGCGGCGGTGGATTGATCGCGCGGTTGCAGGGCAAACCGTTGCCCGGTTGGGCCGCGCAAGTCGGGATCAAGAGTTGGCCACCTTTGGCACTCAAGTTCCTGTTGTCGCATTCGGCGGTGACCTGCGTCATCCCCGGCACCGGCAACCCGCGCTACATGACGGAAAACGCCAGCGCCGGTTTCGGCCCGATGCTTACCGATGCGCAGCGTCATCAGTTGATCGCTTTGCTGGATTGACGCCAGGGAAGGTTTTGAAAAGCGTGTTCCTGACTACACTGATTGAGGTCCGAAAAACCTGAGCATGCAAGACATCCCCGACCATTACACCAAGGAGATCGAACATGACTATCCGCATTGGCGATGAGGCACCGGATTTCACCGCCGACAGTACCGAGGGGCCGATTCACTTCCACGAATGGATTGGCGACAAATGGGCCATCCTGTTCTCGCACCCGAAAGACTTCACCCCGGTCTGCACCACCGAGCTTGGCTATATGGCCCGGCTGAAGCCCGAGTTCGACAAACGCAACACCAAGATCGTCGGCTTGAGCATCGACCCGGTCAGCGACCACCGCGCTTGGGTCGGCGACATCGAGGAAACCCAGGGCCATGCGGTGAACTATCCGATGATCGGTGACGACAACCTGGTGGTGGCCAAGCTCTACGACATGATTCACCCCAATGCCAGCGGTGGCCAGCGCACCGCCGTGGACAATGCCACGGTTCGTTCGGTGTTCATCATCGGCCCGGACAAGAAGGTCAAGGCGATGCTGATCTACCCGATGAGCGCCGGGCGTAATTTCGACGAAGTGCTGCGCCTGCTCGACTCGCTGCAACTGAACGCCAAGCACACCGTCGCCACGCCGGTGAACTGGCGTCCGGGCGAAGACGTGATCATTCCGACGTCGGTTTCCGATGAGGATGCGAGGAAGAAGTATCCGGATGGCTTCAAGACCCTGAAACCGTATTTGCGCGTGGTGCCGCAACCCAAGTAGGCCCTGGTGGGTGACCTGTACACCGCTCCTGCGGGGACGGTGTACAGGGGGGAATGCTATACGAGGGCTCGGCATGCCCTCTCTCCGGCATTGCTCCGTGGGTCGCCGCGATGGGCCA
>NZ_JASCAE010000087.1:0-26447 GCF_029967975.1 Pseudomonas sp. V98_8 | reverse complement strand
TCTCCACCCTGGCCGATCCGGGGGTGGTGCAGCATTTGATTGATACGCACAAGACGATGAATGTGGCGTAAGTAGCCTTCAGCGTCCATCGAAGCCCTGCCAGGTGTGAGCCTGGTGGGGCTTTTTTATTGACTGAGGGTTTTGTGTTGTATGGGCTGGCCTCTTCGCGGGCAAGCCCGCTCCCACAGGGATTTTCGGCGTGCACGCAATCCTGTGGGAGCGGGCTTGCCCGCGAAGGGGACAGAACAGTCACCGCATAAACAACAGCCAATAATTATCGGCTTCCCCTGTGGGAGGTTTCCTACTGTTACCCGCGAGCTTTCAAGTAACTGAATGTGTAACCGCGCTGCGCCGATTCGGGGCGTTGGGAAACGCCACGCCCTGTTGGGGGCCTCCACAAGCAATAAGAATCCACGCTGCGCTTGCCGGATTAGAAGGGTTTGCCAATAATAGGCCCGCAACTTGCAATATTGATCGGTTCACTGTCTTTTGCTCTTGCATGATTCTGCAAGGCTGTCAACGTGCCCGGGCGGCTTTCTCGGTGCTTCTGTAATTAGTTGTCGCATTGAAGAAATATCGGCTTCGGGCCTGTCGTTAGAATGCCGATCACTTGCTCGTCGTTGCCTGTGTTGAATTTCAACACCCGCATCCCAGAACGCAGCAACGCTTTCCGGTTCCACTCATTCGCATATTGGGCTATCGCTCACTCTGCCGTTTTAGCCCTTTACCGATGGAGTCCCAAGATGAAGAAACTCGTGCTGCTTGGCGCCCTGGCTATGTCCGCCTTGCTGTCCCTGCCATCCTTCGCCGATGAAAAACCTCTGAAGATCGGTATCGAAGCGGCTTACCCTCCGTTCGCTTCCAAAGCGCCGGACGGCAGCATCGTGGGTTTCGACTACGACATCGGTAATGCCCTGTGTGAAGAGATGAAGGTCAAGTGCGTGTGGGTCGAACAAGAGTTCGACGGTCTGATCCCTGCGCTGAAGGTGCGCAAGATCGACGCGATCCTGTCGTCCATGTCGATCACTGAAGACCGCAAGAAGTCCGTGGACTTCACCAACAAGTACTACAACACCCCGGCGCGCCTGGTCATGAAGGCCGGCACTCAGGTGGGTGACAACCTTGCTGAGCTCAAGGGCAAGAACATCGGCGTGCAACGTGGTTCGATCCACGAGCGTTTCGCCCGTGAAGTGCTGGCCCCGCTGGGTGCCGAAATCAAGCCTTACGGTTCGCAGAACGAAATTTATCTCGACGTGGCCGCCGGCCGCCTCGACGGCACCGTGGCAGACGCTACCCTGTTGAATGACGGCTTCCTGAAAACCGACGCGGGTAAGGGTTTCGCCTTCGTGGGGCCTGCCTTCACTGACGTCAAATACTTCGGCGACGGCGTGGGTATAGCCGTTCGCAAGGGCGACGCGCTCAAAGACAAGATCAACACCGCGATCGCTGCCATTCGCGAGAACGGCAAGTACAAGCAAATCCAGGACAAGTACTTCGATTTCGACATTTACGGTAAGTAAGTACGTCGCAACGACAAGTCCGAAATGGCGCAAGCAACAGGATCTCTGAGGTTTGCGCCATTTTTTCATCCCAACTTTCGAGGACCTGAATCATGTTGAAAGGCTACGGGGCTGTCATCCTCGATGGCGTTTGGCTGACGCTTCAGCTCGCCTTGTCGTCCATGGCCCTGGCCATTGTCCTGGGCCTGATTGGCGTGGCGCTGCGCCTGTCGCCAGTGCGCTGGCTGGCCTGGCTGGGCGACCTGTATTCCACGGTGATTCGCGGCATTCCAGATCTGGTGCTGATCCTGCTGATTTTCTACGGCGGCCAGGACCTGCTCAACCGCGTCGCGCCGATGCTGGGTTATGACGAATACATCGACCTGAACCCCTTGGCCGCCGGTATCGGCACCCTGGGCTTCATCTTTGGTGCGTACCTGTCGGAAACCTTCCGTGGCGCGTTCATGGCGATCCCCAAGGGGCAGGCCGAAGCCGGCATGGCCTACGGCATGAGCAGTTTCCAGGTGTTTTTCCGGGTGCTGGTACCGCAGATGATTCGCCTGGCGATTCCCGGTTTCACCAACAACTGGCTGGTGCTGACCAAGGCCACCGCGCTGATTTCGGTGGTGGGCCTGCAAGACATGATGTTCAAGGCCAAACAGGCGGCAGACGCTACCCGTGAGCCTTTCACCTTCTTCCTCGCAGTGGCGGCGATGTACCTGGTGATCACCAGTGTCTCGTTGCTGGCATTGCGTCACCTCGAGAAGCGCTACTCGGTAGGCGTAAGGGCGGCTGAGCTATGATCTTCGACTACAACGTCATTTGGGAGGCCTTGCCGCTGTACTTCGGCGGCCTGGTGACCACCCTCAAGTTGCTCGCGCTGTCGCTGTTCTTCGGCCTGCTCTGTGCATTGCCGCTGGGCTTGATGCGCGTCTCGAAAAACGCTGCAGTCAACATGACGGCGTGGCTCTACACCTACGTGATCCGCGGCACGCCGATGCTGGTGCAGCTGTTCTTGATCTACTACGGCCTGGCACAGTTCGAAGCCGTTCGCGAAAGCTTCTTGTGGCCGTGGCTGTCCAGCGCAACGTTCTGCGCGTGCCTGGCGTTCGCCATCAACACCAGCGCCTACACCGCCGAAATCATCGCCGGCAGCCTGCGCGCTACGCCGAACGGCGAGATCGAAGCCGCCAAGGCCATGGGCATGTCGCGGGTCAAGATGTACAAGCGCATCCTGCTGCCGTCGGCCCTGCGCCGTGCGCTGCCGCAGTACAGCAACGAAGTGATCATGATGCTGCAGACCACCAGCCTGGCGTCCATCGTGACCCTGATCGACATTACCGGTGCCGCGCGCACGGTCAACGCCCAGTTCTACCTGCCGTTCGAGGCGTACATCACTGCCGGCGTGTTCTACCTGTGCCTGACGTTCATCCTGGTGAAGTTGTTCAAGATGGCCGAGCGCCGCTGGCTGGGCTACCTGGCCCCGCGGAAGCACTGATATGGAACGCATCGATCATGCTTTGCCGTGGAGCCACCTGGGCAGTGAGCGCTGGATTTCGGTGTTCCGCTTCGGCGGTGGCGAGCGCAAGGCCTACATCCAGGCCAGCCTGCACGCCGATGAATTGCCGGGCATGCGCACGGCCTGGGCCCTGAAAAAGCGCCTGGCCGAACTCGAAGCCCAAGGTCTGTTGAACGGTGTGATCGAACTGGTGCCGGTGGCCAATCCACTGGGCCTCGGTCAGTTGCTTCAGGGCAATCATCAAGGGCGTTTCGAGGCCGGTAGCGGCAAGAATTTCAATCGGGATTTCGTTGAGTTGAGCGCGCCAGTGGCTGCGCAACTCGATGGGCACCTGGGTGATGATCCGCACGCCAATATTCGTTTAATCCGCCAGGCCATGAGTGATCATCTGGCGGCATTGCCCGAGGCGAGCAGTCAGTTGCAAGGCATGCAGCGTGTTCTGCTCAGCCACGCCTGCACCGCCGATGTGGTGCTGGACCTGCATTGCGACGCCGAAGCGGCGCTGCACATGTACGCCTTGCCACAGCATTGGCCGCAGTGGCGTTCGCTGGCGGCGCACCTGAATGTGAAGGTCGGCCTGCTGGCGGAAGATTCCGGCGGCAGCTCCTTCGATGAAGCCTGTTCGCTGCCGTGGCTGCGCCTGTCGCGTCTGTTCCCGGACGCGCAGATTCCGCTGGCGTGCCTGGCGACTACGATTGAATTGGGGGGGCAGGCCGACACCGGTCGCGCGCAATCCGAGGCTCACGCCGAAGGCATCCTGGCGTTCCTCGCCGAGCAAGGCCTGATCAGTGGCGAGTGGCCGGACGCGGCGCACGAACCTTGCGAAGGCCTGCCGTTCGAAGGCACCGAACTGCTGTTCGCCCCGCATCCGGGTGTGGTGAGTTTCCTGCGCAAACCCGGTGAATGGGTTGAGGCGGGCGATGAAATTTTCGAAGTGATCGATCCGCTGGCGGATCGGGTCAGCACGGTGTGTGCTGGTACGTCCGGGGTGCTGTTTGCCATTGAACGGCTGCGTTACGCCCAACCCGGTTTCTGGCTGGCCAAGGTGGCGGGGCGCGAAGCGCTGCGTCACGGGCGCTTGCTCAACGACTGACTGACTGTTTTTGTGAGAACCGACCGCATGTACAAGCTTGAAGTCCAAGACCTGCATAAACGCTATGGCAGTCACGAAGTGCTCAAGGGCGTGTCCCTGAAAGCGGCGGCTGGCGATGTGATCAGCATCATCGGCTCCAGTGGCTCCGGCAAGAGTACCTTCCTGCGCTGCATCAACCTGCTGGAGCAGCCGCATGCCGGCAAGATCCTGCTCAACAACGAAGAGTTGAAGCTGGTGGCGAACAAGGACGGCGCGCTGAAGGCCGCCGACCCGAAACAGCTGCAACGCATGCGTTCGCGCCTGTCGATGGTGTTCCAGCATTTCAACCTGTGGTCGCACATGACCGCACTGGAAAACATCATGGAAGCGCCGGTTCACGTGCTCGGTGTTTCCAAGGCCGAGGCCCGTGAAAAGGCCGAGCACTACCTGAACAAGGTCGGTGTAGCGCATCGTAAAGATGCTTACCCGGGCCATATGTCCGGTGGCGAACAGCAGCGTGTGGCGATCGCCCGCGCGCTGGCGATGGAGCCAGAGGTGATGCTGTTCGACGAACCGACTTCGGCCCTCGACCCGGAACTGGTCGGTGACGTGCTGAAGGTCATGCAGGCCCTGGCCCAGGAAGGCCGGACCATGGTCGTGGTGACCCACGAAATGGGCTTCGCCCGTGAAGTATCGAACCAGCTGGTGTTCCTGCACAAAGGCGTTGTTGAAGAAAGCGGCAACCCGCGTGAGGTGCTGGTCAATCCACAGTCCGAACGTTTGCAGCAATTCCTTTCGGGCAGCCTGAAGTAATCAAGGCTGCCGTTGTGCACCGCTATAGTGCATGCTTCGCAGTCTCAAGGCTGGCTCCCGATCTCCTGTAGGAGCCGGCTTGCTGGCGATAGCGGTGAGTCAGTTTAAACATCTGGCACAGACACAACCCCATCGCCAGCAAGCCGGCTCCTACAGTTGATACCCGTCGGTTTTGAGATTTGTGTTCATTTACGGGCTAGCATTGGCCCATGCCTTCATCACTGTTCTTCGCTTCGGATCGCTCGCCCATGACTGCCCATCGAATAGGTTTCCTGATATGGCCCAGCACAAAAGCACTGACGCTGGCGCTGGCTGAGGAGGCCTTGCGGGTTGCCCAGCGTGTGCATCCCGACGTGGTTTATGAGCTGTCGTTCCTGCAAGCCGAACCGCAGGGCGAAGGTCAGTGGCAATTGCCCGGTGAACCCTGGGCCGGCAAGCTCGAAAACTTCCAGAAACTGTTCCTGCTCGCCGATGAGCCACCGACCAGTCTCGCGCCGGCCCTGAGCAGTGCGCTCAAGCAATTGGTGCGTGCCGGTTGTGTGATCGGCGGGCTGTCGGCCGGTGTTTATCCGTTGGCGCAACTGGGCTTGCTCGACGGCTACCGCGCCGCGGTGCACTGGCGCTGGCAGGACGATTTCGCCGAACGTTTTCCGAAAGTCATCGCCACCAGTCATCTGTTCGATTGGGATCGTGATCGCCTGACCGCCTGTGGCGGCATGTCGGTGCTCGACCTGCTGTTGGCGGTACTGGCTCGTGATCACGGCGCCGAACTGGCCGGCGCAGTGTCGGAAGAATTGGTGGTCGAGCGTATTCGCGAGGGCGGTGAGCGCCAACGCATCCCATTGCAGAACCGTCTGGGTTCCAGCCATCCAAAGCTCACCCAGGCGGTGCTGCTGATGGAAGCGAACATCGAAGAGCCGCTGACCACAGACGAAATCGCCCAGCATGTGTGCGTGTCCCGTCGACAACTGGAACGGATCTTCAAGCAATACCTCAATCGCGTGCCGAGCCAGTACTACCTGGAGCTGCGCCTGAACAAGGCGCGGCAGATGTTGATGCAAACCAGCAAGTCGATCATCCAGATCGGCCTGTCCTGTGGTTTCTCTTCGGGCCCGCATTTCTCCAGCGCCTACCGCAATTTCTTCGGCGCCACGCCGCGGGAAGATCGCAACCAGCGGCGCAGCAGCAGCCCGTTCGAATTGTCCTCGGTGCCTTCGGAGCGGGGCTAGGCAGGTCGGGCTATTCGGCGCAGGCCAAGGGCAGTGATGACTCACCCGCGCCCTTGGCACCTGAGCGGCGCTCAGTCTTCCATGTCGATATCCGGAGCCTCATCCGGCGCCGCGGGCCTGTTGGCTATCCCGTCAATATTCAGATCGTTGCCCGTCTTGCGAAAGTAAGCGGCAATGCGTTGCAGGCTTTCTTCAGAGAATGGATTGCCACTGAAATCAAAACCGTCACTGCGATCCGGATGGACTTCCATGAGCTCGGCTGGCATTTCGGTGATTGCGTTATGGCTCAGGTCGACGTCGGTCAAGGTATCAATGTTGAGCAAACCTGCCGGCAGTTCAGTGATGCCGGTATGACTCAGGTTCAGGGTGGAAATACCCCTCATATTGCTGAGGTCAGGGCTTGGACCAAGGGGATTGTTCCTGAGATTCAGATGGTCAAGGTGCTCAATGCCTGCCAATCCATCCAGGCTCTGCCGAGTCAGGGTGATACGGCATTCAGGCAGGCTCAATGCCGTCAACCTTGCCATCCTGAAGATGGCTTCGGGGATGTTATCCAGTTGATAGTTGCGAACGGTAAGGCTTTCCAGATTCGGGAAGTACTCCAGGAACCGGCTTGCCCTCGGGGCAATCTCGCCAGCGCTCGTCAGTAACATTTCGGACACGTGGCTGAAGTCGGCTGTCAGCACCGGTAACTCTCCCATGATCGGCAAGGTCGACGCGAACCCGTACTCGCTCATGGTCACGCTTTCTGTCGGTATCTGGCGCCAGCACCGTTCCAGGCTCTGCGTAAATTCCCTTCTTTTGTATTGCTCCTGAAGCAGTTGCTCGGCATTGAGTGGGTTGCCGGTGATGGGGTGGTCTTGGGGAATATCGGTCATCCATACGCCAAGGTCGCTGATCAAGGCGCTGAGTTCGGCCTCCTTGCGTGACAGTACGGTTCGTCCTTGCTCCAGCGTGCCGGGCAAGCGATAGATGAATTCACTCGCTTCTTCATCGTCCAACGCAGGATAGAGCGCTTTTGCGCGATCCAGATCAGCCTGTTCGGCATACACCCCCAGGTCATACCCGGTCTGGTTGAAGTAGGCCTTCACGCGTTCTCGGGTAGCCGGGGACAGTGGGTTATTGCCGAAATCGAATTCTTCGCCAATGTTGTCGTGCATCTCGAAGAGGGAGGCCGGCAGTTCGGTGATCTGATTGTCACTGAGGATGGCCGTTTTAATTGCCGGATGATTCTCGAGTCCGGCAGGCAGCCTGGAAATATGCGTATTCGAGAGGTCGAGGTAAGTCAGTTGCGCCAGGTTTGTCAGGTCGGGGACCAGGCCCAGGGGGTTGTTGTACAGGTCCAGGATCAAGAGCTTGTTCAGCGAGGAAATCGTGGCCTGGCTTTGCGGATTGAGTACCAGGTTGCAGTCACTCAACACCACTTCTTCGAGATCTGCCAGGGCACTGATGGCCTGCGGCAGGTTTTCCAGGGCGAAGTCACGCATTTCCAGGCGACGCAGTTGTGCGAAACCCTCAAGAAAGGAATCAACGCCGCTGGCATGGGTGCTGTTGTTGAGCGACAAGGCGGTGACATGGCTGAAGTCGGCGCTCAGGGCGGGGAGCTCGCCGAGAATCGGGTTGGAGAAGCGCAAGATATAGCCGCTGCTGGCGCCCGAATCATCAAAATGATCACTTTCCCTGCGCCAGCAGCGCAGTATTTCTTCCCTGAACAGTCTTCGATTTCGTCTGGCGGCTGTCGACTCCTGCGCGCTGAGCCTGGCGCCGGTTTGCGGGTGCAAGCGCGGGGGATCGTTTGCCCAGATATGCAGATCATTCACCAGCTCAAAGTATTCGTTACGCAAGCGCGAGAGTTCTGCGCGCGGGCCAGCAGCATGGCTTTGCAGCGTCTGAACCATGGACTGGATCTCTTCGCCAGAAAGGCTGGGGTAAACCTCCCGTACCCTTTCTTCCAGTGTGCGTGGAGTCTCACCCATCATGCGCGGATACCCTTGCATGCCCAGCAGGCGCAGTGTGTCGATGACCGGTTCATGGATGGGCTGGAGCGACAGCGCCGTGCGAAGCTCGTTTCTCTCCAGAGGCTTGTCGCGAACCATCTGTTTGAGCTTCTCCCCCTGGCCGATGTGCGTGTCCAGTGCGACGCGCTCGGCGTCTGGCAATGCCTGCAGGATGCTGGTGTAGAAGTCCGCCGCTCCATGGAGCTGCTGTCCCTCGCTGTCGTAGGCCTGGTACCTACCGTTTTCCAGGCGGACCAGGACTTTGCGTATGGCTGCATCCTCGCGGCCGATACTGTCCTGCAGTTCTGCGGCGAAGGAGTCATTGCGCACCTCGATGCGCACGTCGGCGGACCAGCCGGGCAGGGTTTCCAGGGTGTGCAAGGCGAGTACGTCGGTATCCGGACTTTCAACGGACGCCAGTTCCAGTCCTCCATAGGCGTGAGTGACACGCACTTCCTGCTTGGCCGCGTTGGCCAGTGTCACCAGTCGCTCAGGCAATTGTCCCTGGCCGATGTGTTGCAGTTCCGAGCCGGTGGCAACGTTCAGCAGTTCGCGCGCGACGCTTGAAGGCAGCTCTGGTTCAGCCTGGACAATGGTTTGTAGCAGTGGATCTTCGTTTTGCCCGCGAGAACTGTAGAGGGCGTCAAAGCGCGACGCTCTTTGCTCCTTGGCAATCTGCGCCAATTTCGTCCTCAGGGCGGTGGTGCGGGTCTCGAGGGTGACGATCGGGCCGCTGAATTCTTGGCCCAGCAGCGTTCTCACTTGTGTGTCATCAAGGGTTTGAAGGAGTGTCTTGAGCACATCGCCGTCGCTCAGCCTGCCTTGGCGAATCACTGTCAGGGGCAGGTTCTCGTTGGTTGAAGACGCCCAGGCGATCTGTCCTTGTTCATCGAGCAGGCACAGTCGTTGGCTGTCGGGCCATAAGCCGGCATCCTCAAGCGTCTGCAGCTGAAATTTTGGATCGGCGTCGAGGTATTGTTCAGGCAGGTCGCTGGCGATCTGATCAGCAAAGAGTTGCAACTGCTCATCTATTTTGAAGCGCTCGATCGTGTCGGCCAGCAGTGGCGGTAACGGCTCCTGGTTGACGTGCATTTTGCGCAGGGCGTTTTCCGAGTAACCGCTGACCTTGAGGATCTGCGCGCGCCGGGCAGGAGAAAACGATTCGACAGGGTGGCCGATACGGCGCAATGCAGTGGCTGTGTCCCACTCCAGTGGTTGCTCCAGTTCCGTGTACCACGCACCATCACCGTTGTGCCGCACGATTGGCTTGTAGGCGTCGGGTCGGCTCGGATGCTCGATGTGGTACCGGCCGCTGTCAGGGTGCTCGCTCACGGCGTAGTGCGCACCCTCGATGGGCACTATGTTTTTACCCTCGTGCCGGTGCAGGCCAAGGTCGTTGGGCCTGGAATCTTGCGCCAGAGTCATTTTCTGTTCGTAGGGGCTCAGATCCGGTTTCCAGTAAAGGGTTTTACCGTTGCGGGCCTTGACCGGTTTGAACTGGTCGATGAATTTCACGATTTCGCCGGGAAGCACGGCACGGTACTCACCAGCGACGATGGTGCCCCCAATTGCAAAGGCACCCAGCTGGACCAGCGATTCGGCCACGCCCATGAGGTGCTCGAACGCTTCGGTGGTCCGATCCTGTGCCCAATCGATGATGCCTTCGAACGCTTCGTCGAGCAGTTGATAGGCCATATAGGCCATCATCAGCTCCCCCAGGTAAGGGATGAGCGGCGCAACAATGAACGCTGCCATTTCAAGGATCCTGGAAGCCACCTTTGAGAAGGAGTCCCACAATGCCCAGCGGGCGTTCTGGTCGGCGGTGGCGGTTGAAACGGCAATGACCCGTGCGTCATTGAGGATCTTGTTCAGTTTTTCCCGATAGAGGTGTTGCCACAAATTGTCGTCCAACGGGGTGGCAGCGAATTGCAGATTGGGATCGTCGATGGGCGTCTCCCGCCAGGTGGGCAGGGAGCTGCCTTTGACGGGTTGATGCCATGTCACTTTGGCCAGGCGATGACTCAGGTCGCCGAAGAAGTAACCTCTTTGCTCATGGGCCACGAACCGACTGAAAAAACGCTGGTAATCGCTTGAGCGCAACTGCCGGGTCAGTTCCTTGATCATTTCGGCGAGCGAGCTGTACTCCTTGATCGGGTGCTCCGGGTCTTCCGGGACATATGCCACTACCCGCACCACTTTTCGATCCTGTTCAAGGTCCGGGGCGAAAATCACGATGCCGGTGAGTTTGCTGGACATCATCGTCAAGTCGTGACACCGCAAGGCCAGTCCATCCAGTCGCATGCCTTGCAGGCCATCGAGCAAGCCCTGAATCAGGTGAAAGTAATCCGTCTGGATGTCTCCGTTCATCCGGGCAAATTGCAGCGCCGCTTTGAGCGCCGCTTTTTGACTAATCGCCACTTTGGGTTGCAGGGTGGCCGCGACCTCAGGGTTGGACAGGCCCAGGGCATCCTTGAGGTGGGTGGTGTATTGGCTGCCGATATCCAGCTCCCGGCACAAACTGGTGAACGCCGCGATGGAGAGGGTGCGCTTGATATCGGGCAGGGTATCGAATTGTCCGGACGCAGAGGGCTCGGTTATGAAAGTCGAGTCAGGCTCATAGGCGCCGTCTTCGGTTTCCCTGTCTTCAAAGTTGTGCAAGGCCGCGTCCAGCAGCGAAATCGTCCAGGTGCGGGCCGCGCCGGTCCTGATCGGGAACCACGGGATCGTCGCGGGGATGTACAGGCGCAAGAAGGTTTTCCTGACGTCCAGATCGAGGCCGAATCGTGATTTCAGCGCCGCTTTGAGCAAGGGCTCGGCAAAGGCGCTCGCGTCTCGCAAGTGTTCCAGCATTCGATCGACTTCATTTTGCGCCGTCCAGTGGGCCGCGTTGAGCGCCTTGAGTGTTTCGTGATCCCGGGCTGGCGCTGCCTTGAGTCGTTCGGGGAGCCGAGGGCGGGTGTTTTTCAACGCCTGGCGCTTGGCGGACGAAGCCTGGCCCAACCAATGCGGTATGGCGGCGCCAAGAGGTAGATAGTGGGTGTCCGGGTGTTGCGCGAGTATCGCTTGAACCGGAACGGTCACGGGTTGTTCGTCGGTTGGGTGCATCCTGCCAATCCTTTAGCGTTAAGAGAGCGCCGAGCAAAACAGAAAGCCTCCCTCAGGATGCGGTACATAATTAAGGGGGGCGCAAGTGTTTGAATTGAAATCCCGACGACGCTGCCTCTAACCCCTCCAGCAGTTTAAACTGCGCCTTTGCGACGCTATTTGTCGCATTGCCATAAACCCGGGCAAAACCGGGTTTGGCGCTATAAGAAGTTGTCGCTTGGCGGCAAGGCCGGGCTGAAAACTGTCCTTACAATCCTCACCAAGCTCGCCAGTTTCAGGCGAGTGTTTTCTCTTCAGGAGACTCCGATGTCCGTTGAGCACGCTGCGGTAGAACGCGCCGATTTCGACCAGGTAATGGTTCCCAACTATGCGCCAGCCGCCTTCATTCCCGTGCGTGGCGCCGGTTCCCGCGTTTGGGACCAGTCCGGTCGCGAACTGGTCGACTTCGCCGGCGGGATCGCCGTCAACGTATTGGGCCACGCACATCCGGCGCTGGTCGGTGCCTTGACCGAGCAGGCCAACAAGCTGTGGCACGTGTCCAACGTGTTCACCAATGAGCCGGCCCTGCGCCTGGCCCATAAGCTGGTCGATGCCACCTTTGCCGAGCGTGCTTTCTTCTGCAACTCTGGCGCCGAAGCCAACGAAGCGGCCTTCAAGCTGGCCCGTCGTGTCGGTTTCGACCGCTTCGGCAGCGAGAAGTACGAGATCATTGCCGCGCTCAACAGCTTCCACGGCCGTACCCTGTTCACCGTGAACGTCGGTGGCCAGTCGAAGTACTCCGATGGCTTCGGTCCGAAGATCACCGGTATCACCCATGTGCCGTACAACGACCTGGCCGCGCTGAAAGCTGCCATTTCCGACAAGACCTGCGCCGTGGTACTGGAGCCGATCCAGGGTGAGAGCGGCGTAATCCCGGCGGAACTCGAATACCTGCAAGGTGCCCGCGAACTCTGCACCGCGCACAACGCGCTGTTGATCTTCGACGAAGTGCAAACCGGCATGGGCCGTACCGGTCATCTGTTTGCCTACCAGCATTACGGCGTGATTCCAGACATTCTGACCAGCGCCAAGAGCCTGGGCGGCGGTTTCCCGATCGCGGCAATGCTGACCACCGAAGACCTGGCCAAGCATCTGGTCGTCGGCACCCACGGCACCACCTACGGCGGCAACCCGCTGGCGTGCGCAGTCGCCGAAGCCGTGATCGATGTGATCAACACACCCCAAGTGCTGGCCGGTGTCAACGCCAAGCACGACAAGTTCAAGGCGCGCCTGGAGCAGATCGGCGAGAAGTACGGTCTGTTCACCCAGGTTCGTGGCCTGGGCCTGTTGATCGGTTGCGTACTGAGCGATGCCTGGAAAGGCAAGGCCAAGGACATCTTCAACGCCGCTGAAAAAGAAGGCCTGATGGTGCTGCAAGCCGGCCCGGACGTGGTGCGTTTCGCGCCAAGCCTGGTGGTCGAAGACGCGGACATCGACGAAGGTCTGCACCGTTTCGAACGTGCCGCGGCAAAACTGACGCAAGCCTGATAGATCCTTCGACGCCTGCAAGTCAGGCGTCGAACCCAATTTTTATGCCGGGCCCGTTTTTTATGTGGGAGCGAGCCTGCTCGCGAAGGTGTGTCAGCCGACATCGATGTTGCTGACATACCTTCGCGAGCAGGCTCGCTCCCACAAGGGTCCGGCTTATTTTCCTCAAGAGTATGAGAAAGGAGTGACACCATGCTGGTGATGCGCCCCGCGCAAATGGCTGATCTGGGCGAGGTACAGCGTCTGGCTGCGGACAGCCCGATTGGTGTCACTTCCTTGCCGGATGACGTTGAACGCCTGAGCGACAAGATCGCCGCGAGCGAAGCCTCGTTCGCGGCCGAAGTCAGCTTCAACGGTGAAGAGAGCTATTTCTTCGTACTTGAAGACACGGCCACCGGCAAGTTGGTGGGCTGTTCGGCGATCGTCGCCTCGGCGGGTTATTCCGAGCCGTTCTACAGTTTCCGTAATGAAACCTTCGTGCACGCCTCCCGCGAGCTGAAGATTCATAACAAGATTCACGTGCTCTCGCAGTGCCACGACCTCACGGGCAATAGCCTATTGACCAGTTTCTACGTGCAACGTGAGCTGGTGGGTTCACCGTGGGCGGAGCTCAATTCACGTGGCCGCTTGCTGTTCGTGGCCAGCCACCCGGAGCGCTTCGCCGATTCAGTGGTGACCGAGATCGTCGGCTACAGCGACGAAAATGGCGATTCGCCGTTCTGGGATGCCATCGGCCGCAACTTCTTCGATCTCAACTACGCCGAAGCCGAGCGTCTGTGCGGTCTGAAGAGCCGGACCTTCCTCGCCGAGCTGATGCCGCACTATCCGATCTACGTCCCGCTGCTGCCGGACTCCGCTCAGGAAGCCATGGGCCAGGTGCACCCGCGGGCGCAGATCACCTTCGACATTTTGATGCGCGAAGGCTTCGAAACCGATCACTACATCGACATCTTCGATGGCGGCCCGACCCTGCATGCGCGTGTTTCGGGGATCCGTTCGATCGCCCAGAGCCGCGTGGTGCCGGTGAAAATCGGTGAGCCAGTCAAGGGTGCCGGTCGTCAATACCTGGTGGCCAATGCCCAGTTACAGGATTACCGCGCAATCATGCTCGAGCTCGATTACGCGCCGGGCAAGCCCGTGACCCTGGATCTGGAAGCGGCCGAGACCCTGGGTGTCGGTGAAGGTGCGAGCGTGCGCCTGGTGGCGGTTTAACGCCTGCTTGAAAAAAATGCCTGAAAAGCAGCGAGTTTCACGGGTGGCGCAAGCGGCCCGTTTGAGGAGATAGCATGATCGTTCGTCCCGTACGCAGCAGCGATTTACCCGCTCTGATCGACCTGGCCCGCAGCACCGGCACCGGCCTGACCACCTTGCCGGCCAACGAAGAGCGTCTGGCCCACCGGGTCGGCTGGGCCGAGAAGACCTTCCGTGGCGAAGCCGGGCGAGCCGATGCGGACTACCTGTTCGTGCTCGAAGACGACAATGCCCGCGTGGTGGGCATTTCCGCCATCGCTGGCGCCGTGGGCCTGCGTGAGCCCTGGTACAACTTCCGGGTCGGCCTGACGGTCAGTGCTTCGCAAGAGCTGAACATCTACCGTGAAATCCCGACGCTGTTCCTGGCCAACGACCTGACCGGCAATTCCGAGCTGTGCTCGCTGTTCCTGCATGCCGATTACCGCAGTGGCCTCAACGGCCGCATGCTGTCCAAGGCGCGGATGCTGTTCATCGCCGAGTTCCCGCAACTGTTTGGCAACAAGATCATCGCCGAGATGCGCGGGGTTTCCGATGAAGCCGGGCGTTCACCGTTCTGGGAAAGCCTGGGGCGGCACTTCTTCAAGATGGAATTCAGTCAGGCTGACTATCTGACCGGCGTGGGCAACAAGGCCTTTATTGCCGAGCTGATGCCGAAGTTCCCGCTGTACACCTGCTTCCTGTCGCCCGATGCGCGCAACGTGATTGGCCAGGTGCACCCGGACACCGAACCGGCGCTGGCCATGCTCAAGAGCGAAGGTTTCAGCTACCAGGGCTACGTCGACATTTTCGACGCGGGCCCGGCCATCGAGTGCGAAACCGGCAAGATCCGCGCCGTGCGCGACAGCCAGGCGCTGGTGCTGGCTATCGGCACGCCGGGTGACGACGCCACGCCGTTCATCATTCACAACCGCAAGCGCGAAGACTGCCGCATCACTGCCGCTCCGGCACGTCTGGCCGCCGGCACGCTGGTGGTCGATCCGCTGACCGCCAAACGTCTTCAACTCAACGCAGGCGATCAAGTGCGCGCCGTGGCGTTGTCTGCTGCTCGGGAGTCGAAATAATGAAATCGCTATACATCGCAGGTGAATGGCTGGCAGGTCAGGGCGAAGCCTTTGAGTCGCTGAACCCGGTGACCCAGCAAGTCCTTTGGTCTGGCAACGGTGCCACTGCGGATCAGGTCGAATCGGCGGTACAGGCTGCGCGTCAGGCGTTCCCGGGCTGGGCCCGTCGCACCCTGCAAGAACGTATTTCGGTATTGGAAGCCTTCGCCGCAGCGCTGAAAAATCACGCGGACGAACTGGCGCATGCCATCGGTGAGGAAACCGGCAAGCCCCTGTGGGAAGCCGCCACCGAAGTCACCAGCATGGTCAACAAAATTGCGATCTCGGTGCAGAGCTACCGTGAGCGTACTGGCGAGAAGAGCGGCCCACTGGGCGACGCCACCGCCGTGCTGCGCCACAAACCGCACGGTGTGGTGGCGGTGTTCGGGCCCTACAATTTCCCTGGGCACTTGCCGAACGGGCACATCGTGCCGGCCTTACTGGCCGGTAACTGTGTGCTGTTCAAGCCAAGTGAGCTGACGCCGAAAGTCGCCGAACTGACGGTCAAGTGCTGGATCGAAGCCGGTTTGCCGGCGGGCGTGCTGAACCTGCTGCAGGGCGCTCGCGAAACCGGTATTGCCCTGGCGGCGAACCCGGGCATCGACGGCCTGTTCTTCACGGGTTCCAGCCGTACCGGCAATCACCTGCACCAGCAATTTGCCGGTCGTCCGGACAAGATCCTTGCCCTGGAGATGGGGGGTAACAATCCGCTGGTGGTGGATCAGGTCGCCGATCTCGATGCCGCTGTCTACACCATTATCCAGTCGGCGTTCATCTCCGCCGGCCAGCGCTGCACCTGTGCCCGCCGCTTGCTGGTACCGCAGGGCGCTTGGGGCGACACATTGCTGGCGCGCCTGGTGGCAGTCAGCTCGACGATTGAAGTTGGCGCGTTCGATCAGCAACCGGCGCCTTTCATGGGCTCGGTGATTTCCCTCGGCGCGGCTAAAGCGTTGATGGATGCCCAGGAGCATTTGCTGGCCAACGGCGCCGTGGCGCTGCTGGAAATGACTCAGCCGCAAGCGCAGGCCGCCTTGCTGACCCCAGGCATTCTGGACGTCACTGGGGTAGCTGATCGCCCGGACGAAGAGCTGTTCGGTCCGTTGCTGCAAGTGATCCGCTACGCTGATTTTGAAGCGGCGATCGCGCAAGCCAACGACACCGAATATGGTCTGGCAGCCGGCCTGCTGTCGGATTCCGAAGCGCGCTACCAGCAGTTCTGGCTGGAAAGCCGCGCCGGTATCGTCAACTGGAACAAGCAATTGACCGGCGCGGCCAGCAGCGCGCCATTCGGTGGCGTCGGCGCCTCGGGCAACCACCGCGCCAGCGCCTACTACGCAGCGGATTACTGTGCATACCCGGTGGCCTCGCTGGAAACCCCGAGCCTGGTGTTGCCCGCCGCTTTGACGCCCGGCGTGAAGATGGTGTGACGGCCGTTCGCGAGCAGGCTCGCTCCCACAGGGAAATGCATTCCAATGTGGGAGCGAGCCTGCTCGCGAAGGCCGCGACTCGGTCTAAAAGATTTGTTACTTGAAGCCATAACAACAGATTCTCGTGGAGCCTCGCTGATGAAATCCTATGAAGTCAATTTTGACGGTCTAGTGGGGCCGACCCATAACTACGGCGGCCTGTCCTACGGTAACGTCGCGTCCCAGAGCAACAGCCAGCAGTCTTCCAACCCCAAGGAAGCCGCGCTGCAAGGCCTGGCGAAGATGAAAGCGCTGATGGAAATGGGGTTCCAGCAAGGCGTATTGGCCCCGCAGGAGCGCCCGGACGTGGCTGCCCTGCGTCGCCTCGGTTTCAGCGGCACCGACGCTCAAGTCATCGAGCGCGCCGCCAAGGAAGCCATGCCATTGCTGGTCGCCAGCTGCTCGGCATCGAGCATGTGGGTGGCCAACGCTGCCACAGTGAGCCCGAGCGCCGACACCGCGGATGGCCGCGTGCATTTCACCGCCGCCAACCTCAACTGCAAGTACCATCGCAGCATCGAGCACCCGACCACCAGTCGCGTGTTGGGTGCCATGTTTGCCGACCAGAAGCACTTCGCCCACCACGCCGCGCTGCCGGCCGTGGCGCAGTTCGGTGACGAAGGCGCGGCCAACCACACGCGTTTCTGCCGTGAATACGGCGAAGCCGGTGTCGAATTCTTCGTGTTCGGTCGCAGTGCTTTCGACACCCGCTACCCGGCACCGCAGAAATACCCGGCGCGCCAGACTCTCGAAGCGTCGCAGGCAGTCGCTCGCCTGCACGGCCTGAGCGATGACGGCGTGGTCTACGCGCAGCAGAACCCGTCGGTGATCGACCAGGGCGTGTTCCACAATGACGTGATCGCGGTCGGTAACGGTGAAGTGCTGTTCTATCACGAGGACGCTTTCCTCGAGACCGAGAAAATGCTCGCCGAACTGCAGAGCAAACTCGCCAAGGTCGGTGGGAAATTTCAATCGATCTGTGTTCCGCGTTCCGCGGTAACCGTCGAAGACGCGGTGCGGTCCTACCTGTTCAATAGCCAACTGCTGTCGCGTCCTGACGGCTCCATGCTGTTGATCGTGCCGGAAGAATGCCGTGGCAACGAACGCGTATGGCAATACCTGCAGGGTTTGACCAGCTCCGGCGGCCAGATCAGCGAAGTGAAGGTCTTCGATCTCAAGCAGAGCATGCAGAACGGCGGAGGCCCTGCCTGCCTGAGGTTGCGTGTTGCGCTCAACGAAACCGAGCTGGCGGCCGTCAACCCAGGGGTTATCATGACGGCACCGTTGTACGGCACCCTGACCGAATGGGTCGAGAAGCACTACCGCGACCGCATGACCGAAAACGATCTGGCGGACCCGCAATTGCTGCTCGAGTGCCGGACGGCACTGGATGAACTGACGCAAATCCTTAAACTGGGCGCGGTTTATCCATTCCAGATCAATTGATCGACGGTGCGTTGTCATGCACGACGGCGCGCCGCTTCATCTCCACTGAGAGCGTAAAAGACATGAGCGACAAACTGCAGCTGATCCTTGAAGACACCGACGGCACGCAACTGGAAACGTCCTGCACCCGCGTCGCGGTCATGTGGCAAGGCAAAGAGCTGTGGATCCAGCACGATGGTCGTGGCCAATTGCTGATCGGCGTGGACGTCGAAGAAGGCGATGCCGAATACGCCAACCTGCTGTTGCGCCCATTGGCGACTAATCTGGTAAGTCTGCAACTGGAAATGGAACCGGCTGACCTCGGCGACGACGAGGAACATGTTCACGGCCCGGATTGCAATCACGACCATTAAGGAAACCGCTCTATGCTCGCCCTCGGCAAACTGCTTGAACTGACCCTCGCCGGCCGCGAACCGGCGGAGAAGACTCAACTGACTGTCGAAGGCGTGCGCATGCGCTGGTTGAGCGAAGGTGCGCTGGAAGTGCGACCGCCGCAAGCCCGTGATAATGGCCTGGACCTGCTTTTATCGGCCGGTATCCACGGCAACGAGACAGCGCCGATCGAACTGCTCGATCGCCTGTTGCATGACATCGCCCGCGGCGACCTGAAGCCGCGCGCCCGCATTCTGTTCCTGTTCGGTAATCCTGAAGCCATTCGCAAGGGCGAGCGTTTCGTCGAGCAGGACGTCAATCGGCTGTTCAATGGCCGTCACGAACAAAGCAGTGGCTCCGAAGCGCTGCGCGCCTGTGAGCTGGAGCGTCTGGCGGCCAGTTTCTTCAGCCTGCCGGATCGTCAGCGACTGCACTACGATTTGCACACGGCGATTCGCGGCTCGAAAATCGAACAGTTCGCCTTGTACCCCTGGAAGGAAGATCGCCAGCATTCACGCCAGGAACTGGCCCGGCTTCGCGCCGCCGGCATGGAGGCGGTGCTGTTGCAGAACAAACCGTCCATCGTCTTCAGTTCCTATACCTACGACAAGCTCGGAGCCGAGTCCTTCACCCTCGAGCTGGGCAAGGCGCGGCCGTTCGGGCAGAACGACGGGGTGAACGTTTCCTTGCTGGAAAACCGTCTCAAACAGATCATCGAAGGTACCGAGCCGGAGTTGGCGGAAGAGGCGTTGGACGGTTTGCAGCTGTTCAGCGTGGCACGGGAAATCATCAAGCACAGCGACAACTTCCGCCTGAACCTGCCAGTGGATATCGAGAACTTTTCGGAGTTGGAAGTGGGTTACCTGCTGGCGGAAGACATCGCCAATACCCGCTGGATCATCGAGGAGGAGGGCGCCCGGATCATCTTCCCGAACCCCAAGGTGAAGAATGGCCTGCGTGCCGGCATCCTGATCGTGCCGACCACCGACGAAAACCTCGCCTGACATCGGCATGTAACCTCTGTAGGAGCGAGCATGCTCGCGATGGTCGCCAACGATAACGCGCAAAGCCTGGCTCCCCGCGGTGTTCCAGGCTTCATCGCGAGCATGCTCGCTCCTACAAGGTTCAGTGTTTAGACAGCTACGGCGCGCGGTTCCGTGCGACGCAGGCTACGGATCTTCATCAGCGTATCCGCGCAGGTCTTCGCTGCTTCCTGACCCTTATGCACGAAATGCTCGAAGAAGAACTTATGATGCAGTTCTTCACCCGCATGAAAGTGGTGCGGGGTCAGCGATACCGAGAACACAGGCACTTCCGTTTCCAGTTGCACCTGCATCAGGCCACTGACAACCGACTGGGCGACGAACTCGTGACGGTAGATCCCGCCGTCCACCACCAGGGCGGCCGCGACGATGCCGGCATAACGGCCGGTCTTGGCCAGCAGCTTGGCGTGCAGGGGCATTTCAAAGGCGCCGCCGACTTCGAAGAAATCGATGTCGGACTCCTGATAACCCTGGGCAATCATTTCAGCGACGAAGCCTTTACGGCTCTGGTCGACAATGTCCTTGTGCCAGCAGGCCTGGATGAACGCAACGCGTTCGCCATGGTGGTGTTTGCTTTTGCTGTCGATTGCGGTGGGTTGCATGTTCTGATTCCTGTTTGTGTGAAAAACAGGGCTTATGAATCGAATGGGATTTAAGGGTACGCACACTCGCATGAGTGCGGACGGCCCTTTGGCGCCAATCCCGTTCTCTCTTCATCCGGACTATGACCGTCGGCCCCGGAATCACACCGGGTCTGCTGACCTTGTCGCCATGCACGGCAAAGGCCGTGTCTGTCACCAAGCGCTCGCGGGCTATGCGTGTTGCACGCAATTACCGCCGGTGGGGAGTTGCACCCCGCCCTGAGAACGTTTTGCCGCCAGATTGTTTGGCGGCGCAGCTTTTTTATCACATATTTCTCATCTGTGCATGGCTGCTATTTGATGATTGTTATCGACTTTTTCGTCGAACCAGCAAGTCGTTTGCCGCCCAAGGGTTGAATATTCGAGGGCATGACCGCAGTACTTGCCGTCTGAAAGGGATTTCCCCCTGCTAACCGAGGCCAGATTCATGAGCGTTATCGATCTTCGCAGCGACACCGTCACCCAACCCACCCCAGGCATGCTCGACGCGATGGCCACCGCCGTCACCGGTGACGACGTGTATGGCGAGGATCCGACGGTCAATCGACTGGAAGCCGAGCTGGCAAATCGCCTGGGTTTTGCCGCGGCACTGTTCGTCCCCACGGGCACCATGAGCAACCTGCTGGGCTTGATGGCCCATTGCGAACGCGGTGACGAATACATCGTCGGCCAGCAGGCTCACACTTATAAGTACGAAGGTGGCGGGGCGGCGGTACTCGGCTCGATCCAGCCACAACCGCTGGAAGTGCAGGCCGATGGCTCGCTGGACCTTGCGCAGGTCGCGGCGGCGATCAAGCCGGACGACTTCCACTTTGCCCGCACCCGTTTGCTGGCGCTGGAAAACACCATGCAAGGCAAGGTCCTGCCCCTCGAATACCTGGCACGGGCGCGCAACTTTACCGGCGAACACGGGTTGCAACTGCATCTGGACGGTGCGCGGCTCTACAACGCGGCGGTCAAGCTGGGTGTCGATGCGCGGGAAATCACCCGGCATTTCGATTCCGTCTCGGTGTGCCTGTCAAAAGGCCTGGGCGCACCGGTGGGTTCGGTGTTGTGCGGTTCGGCAGCGCTGATCGACAAGGCACGGCGCCTGCGCAAGATGGTCGGTGGCGGCATGCGCCAGGCCGGGATCCTGGCAGCGGCGGGCCTGTACGCGCTGGACCACAACGTCCAGCGCCTGGCCGACGACCACGCCAACGCCCAATTGCTGGCACAAGGCCTGCGTGCAGCAGGTTTTGAGGTCGAGCCGGTGCAGACCAACATGGTTTACGTCGCCATGGGCGACAGGGCCGAAGCACTCAAGTCATTCGCCGCCGAACGCGGGATCAGGCTCAGTGCTGCCGCTCGTCTGCGCATGGTCACGCACATGGATGTCAGCGCTACTCAAATCGAGCAGGTCGTCGCGACATTCGTCGACTTTTCCAGTAAGTGATAGCGTTAGCGCTCCAATTGACCGTTTCTATCGTATAAACACGCTGTACCCCGCGCGCAGGGCCGATATAATGCGGCCCTTTGCCGTCGCTTCGTCTGTTGACGTTTCGAACAGGCCTTTGGCCGCAGCCTCCGTGGAAGAACCTAATGAAAAGCGCAGAAATCCGTGAAGCCTTCCTTCGCTTCTTCGAAGAGCAAGGCCACACCCGTGTAGCCTCCAGCTCTTTGATTCCGGGCAACGACCCAACCCTGCTGTTCACCAACGCGGGGATGAACCAGTTCAAGGACTGCTTCCTGGGCCAGGAAAAGCGCGCGTACACCCGCGCCGTCAGCAGCCAGAAATGCGTGCGCGCCGGCGGCAAGCACAACGACCTGGAAAACGTCGGTTATACCGCTCGTCACCACACCTTCTTCGAAATGCTGGGTAACTTCAGCTTCGGTGACTACTTCAAGCGTGACGCCATCACTTACGCCTGGAACTTCCTGACCTCCGACAAATGGCTGAACCTGCCGAAGGAAAAGCTCTGGGTCACCGTCTACGCCAGCGATGACGAGGCGTATGACATCTGGACCAAGGAAATCGGGGTTCCGGCCGAGCGCATGGTTCGCATCGGCGACAACAAGGGCGCGCCTTACGCCTCCGACAACTTCTGGACCATGGGCGATACCGGCCCGTGCGGCCCTTGCACCGAGATTTTCTACGATCACGGCGCCGACATCTGGGGTGGCCCACCGGGCTCGCCGGAAGAAGACGGCGACCGCTACATCGAAATCTGGAACAACGTGTTCATGCAGTTCAACCGCACCGCCGATGGCGTGTTGCACCCGCTGCCAGCGCCGTCGGTGGACACCGGCATGGGCCTGGAGCGTATCAGTGCCGTGCTGCAGCACGTTCACTCGAACTATGAAATCGACCTGTTCCAGAGCCTGTTGAGCGCTTCGGCCAAGGCCATCGGTTGCACCAACGATGCCCAGGCTTCGCTGAAAGTCGTGGCTGACCACATTCGTTCCTGCGGCTTCCTGATCGCCGACGGCGTGCTGCCGTCCAACGAAGGCCGCGGTTATGTGCTGCGCCGCATCATTCGTCGCGCTTGCCGTCACGGCAACAAACTGGGCGCCAAGGGCAGCTTCTTCTACCAGATCGTCGCGGCCCTGGTCGCCGAGATGGGCGAAGCCTTCCCGGAATTGAAATCCCAGCAGTCGCACATCGAGCGCGTGCTCAAGGCCGAAGAAGAACAATTCGCCAAGACCCTGGAACAGGGCCTGAAGATCCTCGAGCAGGACCTGGCCGAATTGAAGGGCGACGTGGTGCCAGGCGACGTAGTGTTCAAACTCTACGACACCTACGGTTTCCCGATGGACCTGACTGGCGACATCGCTCGCGAGCGCAACCTGACCATCGACGAAGCAGGCTTCGAGCGCGAGATGGAAGCCCAGCGCGTCCGTGCCCGTTCGGCCAGCTCCTTCGGCATGGACTACAACAGCCTGGTCAAGGTCGATGTGGACACCGAGTTCACCGGCTACACCGCCCACAGCGGTTCGGCAAAAATCGTTGCTCTCTATAAAGACGGGCAATCGGTCGACGTGTTGAATGAAGGCGACGAGGGCGTGGTGGTTCTGAACCAGACGCCGTTCTATGCCGAATCCGGTGGTCAGATCGGTGATTGCGGCTTCCTCCAGGCGGGTGCTGCGCGTTTCGACGTGCGCGACACCACCAAGACCGGCGGCGCGTTCCTGCACCACGGTGTGCTGGACTCGGGTAGCCTGATCGTCGGTGCTCCGGTCGAGGCTCATGTCGATGCCGAAGTGCGTCACGCCACTTCGCTGAACCACTCGGCAACTCACTTGCTGCACGCTGCATTGCGTCAGGTGCTGGGTGATCATGTTCAGCAGAAAGGCTCGTTGGTCGACAGTCAGCGCCTGCGCTTCGACTTCAGCCACTTCGAAGCCATCAAGCCTGAGCAGCTCAAAGCGCTGGAAGACATCGTCAACGCCGAGATTCGCAAGAACTCCGAAGTTGAAACCGAAGAAACCGATATCGAAACCGCCAAGCAAAAAGGCGCCATGGCGCTGTTCGGCGAGAAATACGGCGACAACGTGCGCGTGCTGAGCATGGGCAATTTCTCCGTCGAGCTGTGCGGTGGTATCCACGCCAACCGTACCGGCGACATCGGCCTGCTGAAAATCATCAGCGAAGGCGGTGTGGCTTCTGGCGTGCGCCGTATCGAAGCAGTGACAGGCGCTGCAGCACTGGCTTACCTGAACGCTGCGGAAGAGCAACTCAAGGAAGCGGCCAGCCTGGTCAAGGGCAGCCGCGACAACCTGATCGACAAGCTGTCGGCTGTGCTGGAGCGCAACCGTCTGCTGGAGAAGCAACTCGAGCAGTTGCAAGCCAAGGCCGCCAGTGCGGCGGGTGACGACCTGTCGGCGCAAGCCTTGGACGTCAAGGGCGTGAAAGTGCTGGCCGTGCGTCTGGACGGGCAGGATGGCAAGGCGCTGCTGGCGCTGGTCGATCAACTGAAAAACAAACTCGGCCGCGCAGTGATCCTGCTCGGCAGTGTCCATGAGGAAAAGGTCGTTCTGGTTGCAGGCGTAACCAAAGACCTGACTGGCCAACTCAAAGCCGGTGATTTGATGAAACAGGCCGCTGCGGCAGTGGGCGGGAAGGGCGGTGGTCGTCCAGACATGGCGCAAGGCGGCGGTACCGACGCTGGCGCCCTGGATGCGGCACTGGCGCTGACCGTACCGTTTGTAGAGCAGGGTTTATAAGGCAGTGCCTGCGGTCCGCAGTCTAGTGGCGGGCCGCAACGCTGTTTGAGTGTTTATTTGGGCGCCCTTCATGGGCAGAGGCGGCTTTGAAATGGCTTTGATCGTACAGAAATTTGGAGGCACCTCGGTCGGCACCGTCGAGAGAATCGAGCAGGTTGCCGACAAGGTTAAGAAATTCCGCGATGCCGGCGATGACCTGGTGGTTGTGCTGTCTGCAATGAGCGGCGAAACCAACCGTCTGATCGATCTGGCCAAGCAAATCAGTGGCGGCGATCAACCGGTTCCACGCGAGCTGGACGTGATCGTCTCCACCGGTGAGCAGGTGACGATTGCCCTGTTGGCCATGGCGCTGATCAAGCGCGGTGTGCCGGCGGTGTCCTACACCGGCAACCAGGTACGGATCCTGACGGATAGCGCACACAATAAAGCGCGTATCCTGCAGATTGACGACCAGAAGATTCGTGGTGACCTTAAGGCCGGTCGCGTGGTGGTTGTCGCCGGTTTCCAGGGCGTCGACGAGCACGGCAATATCACCACCCTCGGTCGTGGCGGTTCCGACACCACCGGCGTGGCCCTGGCAGCGGCCCTGAAGGCTGACGAATGCCAGATCTACACCGACGTCGATGGCGTCTACACCACAGACCCGCGCGTGGTGTCCGTGGCTCAGCGCCTGGACAAGATCACCTTCGAGGAGATGCTGGAAATGGCCAGCCTCGGTTCCAAGGTGCTGCAGATCCGTGCGGTGGAATTCGCCGGCAAGTACAACGTCCCGCTGCGCGTATTGCACAGCTTCAAGGAGGGTCCGGGCACCCTCATTACTATTGATGAAGAGGAAACCATGGAACAGCCGATCATTTCCGGTATCGCTTTCAACCGCGATGAAGCCAAGCTGACCATCCGTGGCGTGCCAGACATCCCAGGCGTTGCCTTCAAGATTCTCGGCCCTATCAGCGCCGCGAACATTGAAGTCGACATGATCGTGCAGAACGTCGCGCACGATAACACCACCGACTTCACCTTCACCGTGCACCGCAACGACTACCAGGCGGCGCAAACCGTGCTGGAGAAAACCGCTGGCGAGCTGGGTGCCCGTGAAGTCATCGGCGACACCAAGATCGCCAAGGTGTCGATCGTCGGCGTTGGCATGCGCTCCCACGCAGGCGTTGCAAGCCGCATGTTCGAAGCGCTGGCCAAGGAAACCATCAACATCCAGATGATCTCGACGTCGGAGATAAAAGTCTCCGTGGTGATCGAAGAGAAGTACCTGGAACTGGCTGTGCGCGCCTTGCACACGGCTTTCGAACTGGACGCACCGGTCCGCCAGGGCGAGTGATGCGTTTGCCAAAGGGCGCGGTTTGACCGCGCCCTTTGTTTTTTTGCAAGGCGCGACCCCAAGGCTGTTCTTTTGCTCGCGCTGGTCAATACTCAGGCATGTAGGCCTTCGACCACTTTGGTTGTAGGTCGAGTGCCTTTTTTTTGCAGACTGTTGTCCCTGAAAATGTAATGCGTGAGGAGAAAGGTATGCTGATTCTGACTCGTCGGTGCGCAGAAAGCCTGATTATTGGTGATGGCGAAATCACCGTGACCGTGCTCGGCGTCAAAGGAAATCAAGTGCGCATCGGTGTCAACGCCCCGAAAGAGGTTGCGGTCCATCGTGAGGAAATTTACCTGCGTATAAAGAAAGAGAAGGACGAAGAACCAAGCCATTAATTTTTATCGTTTTTTATGTTTGCAAACGGGGAAAAGGTTGGTTAAGATACGCCCCGTGTTGCGGAGAGCTGGCCGAGTGGCCGAAGGCGCTCCCCTGCTAAGGGAGTACACCTCAAAAGGGTGTCGGGGGTTCGAATCCCCCGTTCTCCGCCATTATTTGCGTAGTACGTTGTAATCTGGCTTCTTCGGTAAGTTGTTGAAATTACTAGAAAAAGTGCTTGACATAGAGATTAGACGGCCTATAATGCGCGGCAACAAATGCACTCGTAGCTCAGCTGGATAGAGTACTCGGCTACGAACCGAGCGGTCACAGGTTCGAATCCTGTCGAGTGCACCATTTAAGAGTTGTTTGCAGTGATGTGAATAACTTGGCTCCAGCCAGTTGTGATCTGGTCTAAAAACACAAATGCACTCGTAGCTCAGCTGGATAGAGTACTCGGCTACGAACCGAGCGGTC
>NZ_JASCAE010000069.1:0-26456 GCF_029967975.1 Pseudomonas sp. V98_8 | reverse complement strand
TCCCACATTTGATCGCGTCCAACCTGAAGAAATACGGTCGAATGTGGGAGCGGCGGTGCGACGATTCGACTTGCTCGCGAAGAAGCCGGTACATCCACCACTGATGTTGCCCCCTGCACAAAACGGATAAAGGTCTGCACCCCGCGGATAGTCCCCCCCATTGCCCCGTCCTAGCATGAGCCTTGCCTGAACAATAACAATGGAGGCGGCGGCCATGACCCTGCGACCTGAATACCTTGAGTCCCTGCTTGAAGACGATCCAGAGCAGGGTATCTATCGCTGCAAGCGCGAGATGTTTACCGATCCGCGCCTGTTCGATCTGGAGATGGAACACATCTTCGAAGGCAACTGGCTGTATCTGGCGCACGAAAGCCAGATCCCCAACGTCAACGATTTCTACACCACCACCATGGGGCGCCAGTCGATCTTCATCGCGCGCAACAAGGACGGTGTGCTCAACGCCTTCATCAACGCCTGCAGTCATCGCGGCGCGACCCTGTGCCGGCACAAGTCCGGCAACAAAAGCTCCTACACCTGCCCGTTCCACGGCTGGACGTTCAACAACTCCGGCAAGCTGCTCAAGGTCAAGGACCCGGCTAACGCGGGCTACCCGAGCAGCTTCAACTGTGAAGGCTCCCACGACCTGACCAAGGTTGCGCGCTTCGAGTCCTATCGCGGTTTCCTGTTCGGTAGCCTCAAGGCCGATGTGGTGCCGCTGGTCGAGCACCTGGGCGAGTCGGCGAAGATCATCGACATGATCGTCGACCAGTCCACCGACGGCCTGGAAGTGCTGCGCGGTTCGTCCACCTATATCTACGAAGGCAACTGGAAACTCACCGCCGAAAACGGTGCCGACGGTTACCACGTCAGCTCCGTGCACTGGAACTATGCCGCTACCCAGAACCAGCGCAAACAGCGTGAAGCCGGTGACGAGAACCCGACCATGAGCGCCGGAAGCTGGGCCAAGCAGGGCGGTGGTTTCTATTCCTTCGACAAGGGCCACATGTTGCTCTGGACCCGCTGGGCCAACCCCGAGGATCGTCCGCTGTACGAACGTCGCGATGAGCTCGCCCAGGACTTCGGCAAGGCTCGCGCCGACTGGATGATCGAGAACTCGCGCAACCTGTGCCTGTACCCCAACGTGTACCTGATGGACCAGTTCAGCTCGCAGATCCGTATTGCCCGGCCGATCTCGGTCAACCGCACGGAAATCACCATCTATTGCATCGCCCCCAAAGGCGAAAGCGACCACGCGCGTTCGAGCCGGATTCGTCAGTACGAAGACTTCTTCAACGTCAGCGGCATGGCCACGCCGGACGATCTGGAAGAGTTCCGCTCCTGCCAGACCAGCTACCAGGGCAGCGTCACCACCTGGAACGACATGTCCCGTGGCGCCGAGCACTGGATCGAAGGTGCCGACGAGGCGGCCAAGGAAATTGACCTGCATCCGCTGCTCAGCGGCGTGCGTACCGAAGACGAAGGCCTGTTCGTGCTGCAACACAAGTACTGGCAGCAGACCATGCTCAAGGCCCTGGCTGCCGAGCAGTCGAAACTGATCGCCGTGGAGGACGTGCAATGACCATTTCCTATGAAGCGGTACGTGATTTCCTCTACCGCGAAGCACGCTACCTCGACGACCGCCAGTGGGATGAGTGGCTGGAACTGTACGCCCCCGACGCGACGTACTGGATGCCGTCCTGGGACGACAACGATGAGCTGACCGAAGACCCACAGCGGGAAATCTCGCTGATCTGGTACGGCAACCGCACCGGCCTTGAAGACCGCATCTTCCGCATCAAGACCGAGCGCTCCAGCGCCAGCGTGCCGGACACCCGCACGTCCCACAACATCAGCAACATCGAACTGCTCGAGCAAGCCGACGGAATGTGCAAGGTGCGCTTCAACTGGCACACCCTGAGCTTTCGCTACAAGACCGTCGACAGCTATTTCGGCAGCAGTTTCTACACCCTTGATGTGCGCGGTGAAAACCCCTTGATCAAGGCCAAGAAAGTGATCCTGAAGAACGACTACGTTCGTCAGGTCATCGATGTTTACCACTTGTGAGGCAGCCGTCATGACCCATTCCATTGCGTTCAATTTCGAAGACGGCGTCACTCGTTTCATCGACGCCAACGCTGGCGAAACCGTGGCCGATGCCGCGTACCGCCAAGGCATCAATATTCCGCTGGACTGCCGCGACGGCGCCTGCGGCACCTGCAAGTGCTTTGCCGAGGCGGGCAGCTACGATCTGGGTGAGGAATACATCGAAGACGCCCTCAGTCCTGAAGAGGCCGCGCAAGGCTTTGTCCTGACCTGCCAGATGCGCGCCAAGAGCGATTGCGTGGTGCGGGTGCCGACGTCCTCGGAAGTCTGCCGCACCCGCCAGGCCAGCTACGACGCCACCATCAGCGCGGTGCGCCAGTTGTCCGACAGCACCATCGCGTTGTCGATCAAGGGCGAGTCCTTGAGCAAACTGGCGTTCCTGCCAGGCCAGTATGTGAACCTGGGCATTCCCGGCAGCGAGCAGACCCGCGCCTATTCGTTCAGCTCGTTGCAGCGCGACGGCGAAGTCAGCTTCCTGATCCGCAACGTGCCTGGCGGCCTGATGAGCAGCTTCCTCACCGGCATGGCCAAGGCTGGCGACAGCATGAGCCTGGCAGGCCCCCTGGGCAGTTTTTACCTGCGTGATATCCGTCGACCCTTGTTGCTACTGGCGGGCGGCACCGGATTGGCGCCGTTCACCGCGATGCTGGAGAAGATCGCCGAGCAGGGCAGCGAACACCCGTTGCACTTGATCTACGGTGTGACCAACGATTTCGACCTGGTGGAAATCGATCGCCTGGAAGCCTTCGCCGCGCGCATCCCCAACTTCACCTACAGCGCCTGCGTGGCCAGTCCCGACAGCCAGCACCCGCTCAAGGGCTACGTGACCCAGCACATCGAACCCAGGCATTTGAACGATGGCGACGTCGACGTGTACCTGTGCGGCCCACCGCCGATGGTTGAAGCGGTGAGCAAGTACATCGGCGAGCAAGGCATCAATCCTGCGAATTTCTACTACGAAAAATTCGCCGCCAGCGCGGCGTGAGGTTTCCTTCCATGAACAGATTTCACGACAAAGTCGCGCTGATCACCGGAGCTGCCCAGGGCATCGGTCGGCGCGTGGCTGAGCGCATGGCGGAGGAAGGCGCGAAGCTGATCCTGGTCGATCGCTCCGAGCTGGTGTTCGAGGTTCAGCAGCAGTTGGCGAAGGACAGCCAGGTCCTGGCCCTGACCGCCGACCTTGAGCAATACGAGGAATGCAACCGGGTCATGCAAAGCGCCGTCGAGCGTTTCGGTCGACTCGATATACTGGTCAATAACGTCGGCGGGACCATCTGGGCCAAGCCATTCGAGCATTACGAGGCGTCGCAGATCGAGGCCGAGGTGCGCCGTTCGTTGTTCCCGACCCTGTGGTGCTGCCATGCGGCATTGCCGTACATGTTGCAGCAGGGCAGTGGCGCGATCGTCAACGTATCGTCGATCGCCACCCGCAGCGTCAACCGTGTGCCCTACGGCGCAGCGAAGGGCGGGGTGAATGCGCTGACCGCCTGCCTGGCGTTCGAAACCGCCGGACGCGGGGTGCGAGTCAACGCCACTGCGCCGGGCGGCACCGAAGCCCCGCCACGGGTTATCCCGCGTAACAGTGCCGAGCAGAGTGAGCAAGAAAAGGTCTGGTACCAGCAGATCGTCGATCAGACACTCGACAGCAGCTTGATGAAGCGCTACGGCACGCTGGATGAACAGGCAGCAGCCATTTTGTTCCTGGCCAGCGATGAAGCGTCCTACATCACCGGCATGATCATGCCAGTGGGCGGCGGCGACCAGGGCTGAAGCGCGTGAACTACAGGCGACGTTGAAACGCTTTGATGATCCGCAGCGTGGCGTCGCTTGGGTTCAGGTTGTGCACCGCATTGAGCGGGTACCAGAGGCAATCGAAAATTTCGTTTTGCGGCCGTGCCTGCTCCGGATTCGGCAACGATGCTTCGTAGACATGGTGACGGGTGCCGCCTGTTTCCAGCTCCATCAGGTACAGCATATCGTCGGCACCCAGTCCGGTTTCCTCCAGTAACTCGCGCACCGCGGCATCCTGCGCGGTCTCGCCACGCTCCACCTTGCCCCCGGGCAACATCCAGCGACTCCTGGGTTTGCGCACCAGGAGTATGTGCCGGTCCTGCTCGCAAATGACGGTTGCACGTACTTTCATGGGCTCTTTCAATCCGGAATGTCATAAAACTGTAACAAAAATGCAATATTCAGGCCGCAACCCATTGCATGTTTCCTGGATATTTTGAGCGGCAGGCGTGTCTAAAAGTGCAATCGCGCTGCCGTGTACTGACTCGACGTCCGGTCGGCATCTTCACGGCAGCGGGGTGTAAGGTAGGGAAGTCAACCCTGCGATCACTGCCAAGATGGAGGTGACTATGAGCGTCCCGATGTTGAACAAGATGCACATGAACGGCTACGACGTACTCAGTGTCAACAACGGCCCGTGGCGGGTCTGCACCCAAGGTGACCGGCTTGGCTCGTTTGCCAGTCGCGAAGAGGCGCTGGCCTTTGCGGCTGCGTTGCCTGGCTATAAGGCGCGTGCCGGCAAGGCTCGCAATCAGCAAGCCACATGATTGCCCGTGTGTGATCGTTCCCACAGCGTGGGAACGATCACAAGCACGTTGGCCCATCGCTCCTTACGAACAAAATAATCTGCAAGAAAACTCGACGCCGTTGCACAGAAGGGGATTGGTCTCCGATCTGAGCAACGCCATGCCCCATTACTTCGATAGCGCCCACCGTGTAGAAATCGAAACCTTGCGCCAACGCCTGACCGCTCGCACCGAGTGGCCGACCTGGTTGCTGCTGTTCGGCGTGTACGCTGGCTGGTTCGCCATCGTACTGGGCAGTGGTGGGTTGGGCCTGTGGTGGAGCACATTGTTGTTGATCCCGTTGCTGGTGCTCTGGTTGTCGGTGCAGCACGAATTGCTTCACGGCCATCCCACCCGCTGGGCAGCGCTGAACAAGCTCCTCGGCTACGCGCCGTTCGCCGTCTGGTACCCCTACACCCTGTATCGCGACAGCCATTTGTTGCATCACCGCGACGAAGACCTGACCCTGCCTGGCCGCGATCCTGAAAGCCGTTACCTGAGCGCCGAGCAATGGCAGGGCAGTTCACTGTTCGAACGAGGCCTGCACTGGCTGAACAAAACCGTGCTGGGTCGTTTTGTCCTTGGGGCTCCACTGGCCTTGTTGGCGTTGGCCCGGGAGGAGGTGCAACGCCTGAAGACCGGTGAGCGACAGGCCTGGTCGATGTGGCTCAGCCACGGCACGGTGACCCTGCTGATGCTGTTGTTTATCGGCCGCTACAGCGTGCTTCCGGTCTGGCATTACCTGTTGCTGGTCAGCGTGCCGGCGCTATCGATTGCGATGATCCGCTCCTACTATGAACACCGACCCCATGCCGAGCCCGAGCAAAGGACAGTCATCAATGAGGCCGCCTGGCCGTGGCGCTGGCTGTTCCTGAACCTCAACCTGCACCTGGTGCATCACGACTTGCCGGGGCTGGCCTGGTACGACTTGCCCCGCGCTTACCACGCGCGTCGCCAGCAATGGCTGGCGCGCAGCGGCGGGTTCCTGGTGCAGGGATATGGCCAGTTATGGCGTCGGCACGGGGTAAAGGCCATCGATAGCCCGCGGCATCCGTTCCACTGATTGCGAATGAGGTCCCCTGTGGGAGCGCGCCTGCTCGCGAAAGCGCTGCGTCAGGCGACATCAGCGTTGAGTGTGCTGGCCTCTTCGCGAACAGGCTCGCTCCCACTATTGAAATTACGTTGCATGGGAAGTTTTTCGATGAAACGGCAACTCGCTGAATTACTGATGTACGTCGCCCCCGAACCGGTGCGCCAGGCCAACGAGCGTTGGCTGAGCCGCATCCTCGAGCGATTGGGGGCCACGCGCCGCAGTGCCGAAGGGCTTTCGCTGATGGACCTGTGGCTGTCCCCGCACTTGCTGCTGACGCAGACCTGCGGCTATCCGTTGATGACGGCATTGCGTGGTCGGGTGCGGATCATCGGGCGTCCTCGTTATGAGCTGCCGGACGCCAGTGGCGGCAATCATTGCAGCCTGTTGCTGGGTCGCGCCGATGATCCAAGGCGCAGCTTGCCGGCCTTTCGCGACAGCCGCGGTGTGATCAATGGCGAAGACTCCAACAGCGGCATGAACCTGCTGCGTCACCGACTGGCGCCGCTGCATCGAGACGGGCGTTTTTTTGCAGATGTCGGTATCAGCGGCAGCCACCGCGAAAGCCTGCGCTGGTTGCGGGAGGGTAAAGCGGACCTGGCGGCCATCGACAGCGTAACCTTTGCCTACCTGGCGCGACATGCCAAAGAAGAAGTGGCTGGCCTGCGGATCGTCAATCGCAGTGCATTCAGTCCGACATTGCCCTACATCACCGCAACTACCGTCACCGAGCAACAGGCTGGGCACATTCGGCAGGTGATGAACCAGGCGTTGCAGGAACCTGGGGTCGCTGAAATCCTTGGTTTGCAACAGATCCTGCCCGCTACCGAGATCGACTATCAAATCGTTCTCGACTACCAGCGAGAGGCTGAGGATCTGGGATTCGGACGATTGTGTTGAAATTCCTTAATAGAATATAAAAATTCTTTTTAAGTATTATTAATGAATAAGGCTCCTTGTTAGGATCGCCGCACCGGATCACCGGACATTCAGCGACCCCTGACCTTTGGAGCCTCTATGTCCGGCACCGACCTTTCCCATCGTCACGACGTGGGCGGATTATTCCGCGCGCATTACCCTTGGCTCTGCGCACGGCTGCGTCGGTATCTGGGGACCAGCCCCAGCGTCGAAGACATCGCCGCCGAGTCCTTTCTACAGCTACTCGAATCGTCGGGACTGAACCCGATCCGCGAACCTCGCGCCTTGCTCACCACCATTGCCCATCGGTTGATCTTTCAGCTCTGGCGCCGTCGCGATCTGGAACGCCAGCACCTTGAACAGATGCAACACGTGGATCAGCAACAAGAAGCGCTCTCGCCCGAAGAGCAGGTGCAATTGATCCAGGCGTTACATGGCATCGAGCGCACGCTTGAACGCTTGCCGCGCAAGGTTCGGGCCACCTTCCTGTTGTCGCGGATCGACGGCCTGACCTACCCGCAAATTGCCGCCCGCCTGGGTATTTCCCAACGCTCGGTCAGCGACTACATGACTCGCTCCCAAGCCCTGTGTAACCGGCACAGCGCCAACCAACCCTTGAATGCCCTGACCCGGAGGTCCGCATGAGATCGTTCAAAACCCTGCTCGGCAGTTCACTGCTGGCCCTGAGCCTTATGGCGGCCCAGGTTCCCGCCGCGGACAAAAACGTCCCGATTCACTTTGGTGACATCACTTGGGAAAGCGGCAGCCTCATCACCGAAATCCTTCGAGTGATCGTCGAGAAAGGTTACGGCTACCCGACAGATACCTTGCCGGGCAGCACTGTCAGCCTCGAAGCGGCCTTGGCCAGGAACGATATCCAGGTGATCGGCGAAGAGTGGGCCGGGCGCAGTCCGGCGTGGGTCAAGGCCGCGTCCGAAGGCAAAGTGTTCGGTCTGGGCGATACGGTCAAGGGCGCCACCGAAGGTTGGTGGGTACCGGAATACGTGATCAAGGGCGACCAAGAGCGGGGTATCAAGCCCCTGGCCCCGGAACTGAAATCCGTCGCCGACCTGGCCCGCTACAAGGACGTGTTCCGCGACCCGGAAGACCCCAGCCGTGGACGCTTCCTCAACAGCCCAACCGGCTGGACATCGGAGATCGTCAACAGTCAGAAGCTCAAGGCCTATGACTTGGCCGACAGCTTCGTCAACTTCCGCACAGGTTCGGGTGCGGCACTGGATGCCGAGGTGGCTTCCTCGATCCGTCGGGGCAAACCGGTGCTGTTCTACTACTGGTCGCCGACGCCGCTGTTGGGGCGTTTCAAGTTGGTTAAACTCGACGAGCCGGTGTTCGACGCCGAAGCCTGGAAGACCCTGGCCGACGCCAACAACCCGCATCCAAAGGGCACTCGGTCGATGCCGGCCAGCCTGGCGATTGGTGTGTCCGCGCCTTTCAAGGCGCAGTACCCGGACCTGGTGGCATTCTTCGAGAAGGTCGACCTGCCGATCGATCTGCTGAACCATACCCTTGGCCAGATGAGCGAAAAGCGCCTGCAACCGCGCCAAGTGGCAGAAGCCTTCCTGCGTGACCAGCCGCAGATCTGGAAGGGCTGGGTACCGGGGGAGGTGGCTGATCGAGTCACTGTGCAATTGTTAGCGGCTCAATAGCCTCCACCGCCGCTGCTGCGGGACGGTTCCCTGGCCTTTTGCTGCGCATGGCTCCATTCGGCACAGGTCATGAAGCTTTTATGATCGACCTTGCCCTGGCCATCGAAGCTGACGTTGTACCGTTGCTGATGGCCTGGCTGGCTCAGGTTGTAGTCAAAACAGGTGCCGGGTTCGACCGTACGGTCGGAGATCGACAGGGGTGGGCCGCCGATTTGCTCGACTTGCTCCTTGCTCATGCCGGTCTCGACCTTCGCCACCAGCGGCTGGTCCCGATAGACCTGTGAGTCGGTGCTGCAGCCGGCCAGCACCGTGATCAGGGTGGCAAGCGCGTAGACGGACCCGTTCACGGCCGGACTCCCGCTAAACAGCCTTGTTTCGACTGATGATCTTGGCTTTCACTTCTTCGGCATAGCCTGACAGCCGTTGTTCATCGCCCTGAAACAGATCGCACAGCCGCTTCACGGCTTCTGCATCGACATCGTTGCCCGTCAGGCGCAATTGTTCGGCGATGCGCAACAGCTCCACCGCCGACCATCGCAGGTCCGATGCAAGCCCTTGCAGGTCACGCCGAAGCACTTGTTCATGTTCGTTGAGCCACATGATGATCTCCCGTAACGTCGTGCTACGAAATTTTAGACCCATTCACGCGCAGCGGCGTTGTATTCGTCTGATGCCAAAGGGCTTCCATTGGTCGGGAAATTTGCGCGTTTTGCAAAATCCGCTGTCGTAGTGAAGTGCCGACATTTTACCAGGGCAGGGTCCGTTCAAAATGACGACAACCGATGACTTCAGGGCGCATGCCCGGGAACTGAAAGCCGATCTGGATGCGGCCACCAGTGAAATGATGAAACTCATCTCCGAGCACCAGTTCAGCGGGCCGGAATGGGAGCGGGTCAGTCAATGGCAACACGAAGCCTTCGAACGATGGACAAGTTTTTTGAACGAGCGCTCCTACCCGGACAGCGGCAATCACAGCATCAGCCCCTGAGGTTCGATGCAACAAAATGGCTGTTAGCGCGGCAACAGGCTACATTTTATTTTTTCAGGTTTAAGGACGCTTCATGAGTCGAATGTTGATGGGGGGAGTGGTGATGGCGTTGTTGGCGGGATGTTCGTTGCCTGCGTCCCTGGTGCCGGGAGAGCCGAACTACAACAAACCGAGCGATAAGATACCCAAGGAGTTAGCGGCGTGTGTATTGCCGGCCTGGCAAAAGGAGATCCCCAAGACAACCCAGACATCGATATCCAACGGCTACAGGATCACCGCGCCGAGCATCATAACGGCCGATGAAGTGCTGGATATCGTCAAGTACAAGGACGGCAGCCGGGTCTCATTGTACCAGGGGCCGCCCTGGGCAAAGTCAGGCGCGATGCGCCAGGCTGTGCGCGACTGCCTGTAGGGATCAGCCTTTGATCTCGGTGACCTGGATCAGTTGATCGGCCTGGGCACCGACGGTGCCTTTCTTTTCCCTGCGCTCACTCATCCAGCTGTCGACCTGCGCATTGAACTGCGCAGGCGCCTTACGCCCGACCTTTCTGGCGATGTCCAGGATGGTCTGCTGGGCGAGGGCTTCCTCCATGCGTTTCTGCGCGATCAGCATGGCGCCGTGTACCGAGCAAGGGCCGTCCAGCGCCCACTCGGGAACCTCGCCCTCGAACAATGCGCAGCGACCGCGAATTTCCCGGCATTCGAAAATGGCCTTGCGCCCGTCGATCGCATTGACGATGTCCAGCAGGCTGATCTCATCGGCCGGCCGCGCCAGCTTGAATCCCCCACGCACACCTTCGGTGGCGACCACCAGTTTTGCCTTGGCCAGTTTGGTGAAGATTTTCGCCAGGTAGTCCAGTGGCACGCCTTGCAACTCTGCCAGGTCACGCACGCTCGCCTCGCGGGTCTCACCACCATTGCCCACCAGGAAAATCAGGCAATGAATGCCGTACTCGACGCCCGCGCTGTAAAGAGACATATCGATCTCCGACTAATGTTGTCGTAAATATTATCAGCTGACCCTTAGCCAGGCAACGATCTGGAATGTTACTCCAGGTCCTGGAAAGCCCATCAAGAGCGCGGATTTGGCGTGGTGTGACAGGTCTATCGACGGCCTCGATTCGAACCATTGAGAAAAACAGCTTGCTCGAATTAACTACGATCAATACAGTCGTAGTTGTCGGGTCGGGAGCGGAATACGCTTTCAGCCGGAAGCGGGTGCCGACCTCCTGACCCCTTAACCCAATTCACTGCCTGGTTTTTCCCCCTGGAGTTAAAAATGAAACAACGCATCCTGGTAATTGGCGCAGGTTTCGGTGGCATGTGGAGCGCCTTGAGCGCCACCCGCCTGTTCGATATCCACGGTCACAATGACGTTGACGTAACGGTGCTGGCGCCCCAGGCCGAACTGCGCGTACGTCCACGCTTCTACGAGCCGAACGCCCACCAGCTGGCGGCTCCCATCGGCGAGCTGTTCGATGCAGTGGGCGTCAAGTTCATCAAGGGGGCTGCCGAGACCATCGACGTCGAGCAAAAGCGCGTGGGTTACATCGATGCCCGGGGCGAAAAACAAGTCTGTATCTACGACAAACTCGTTCTGGCCACTGGCAGCCGTCTCGCACTGCCTGACACCCCGGGTGTGGCCGAACATGCGTTCGACGTCGATCAGATCGAACAGGCCATACGCCTGGAAGCCCACCTCAAGTCCCTGGTCAACCACCCGCAGAGTCAGGCACGCAACACGGTCGTGGTGGCTGGCGGTGGCTTCACCGGCATCGAAACGGCCACTGAAATGCCAACCCGTTTGCGCGCCATCCTGGGTGAGGGTGCGGACATCAACGTGATCATCGTCGATCGCGGTGACAAGGTAGGCGGCTCCATGGGCCCGCAAATCGCCGAGAAAATTGCCGAAGCCAGCGAGGAAACCGGGGTCAAATGGCAGCTCAAGGCCTCGGTTGTCGCTGTCGATGAAAACGGCGTGACCTTGTCCGACGGCCGGCGCATCGACGCCAAAACCGTCATCTGGACCACCGGCGTGCGCGCCAGCGCGCTGACCGAGCAGATCCCCGCCGAGCGCGACCACCTTGGCCGCCTGCACGTCGACGCGCACCTGCAAGTCATTGGCCAGCCAGACATCTTCGCCACCGGCGACGTGGCCTACGCGGCCAGCGATGACATCGGCAACCATGCGCTGATGACCTGCCAGCACGCCATTGCGCTGGGCCGTCATGCCGGCAATAACGTTGCCGCGCAGATCCTCGGTGTGGACCCGACGCCGTACAGCCAGCCCAAATACGTGACCTGCCTGGATCTGGGGGCTTGGGGGGCGGTCTACACCGAAGGTTGGGATCGCCAGGTCAAGCTGACGCGCCAAGAAGGCAAGTCTTTGAAGACGCAGATCAACACAGTGTGGATTTATCCGCCGGCTGCTGATCGAGAAAGCGCTTGGGCGGCGGCGGATCCGTTGATTCCGGTTGCCTGAATGGTGTGGGGTTGTACGGTTCGATAAATCCTGCCCGGAGAATTCCGGGCGGGATTTTTTTGCAGACGCACATGTTAAGACTTGAGCCAGCGGTGCGGCGATCCGACTTGCCGGCGCGGCTGCACTCGATCCACTGTAGGAGCTGGCTTGCCAGCGAAGGCGGCCTGACAGCCAACCCATCTCACGGCTGCACTCGATCCACTGTAGGAGCTGGCTTGCCAGCGATGACGGCCTGACAGCCGCCCAATCTCGCGCGGCTGCACTCGATCCACTGTAGGAGCTGGCTTGCCAGCGAAGGCGGCCTGAGAGCCGACCTGTGTTTTGTTGACTGTGTACATATCCATTGCTGCGGTAACGGCGGCTTATGGTTTCGCCCTTACGGCGAGTCCCTTTTGTCAAACGCCACAAAAGGAACCAAAAAGTCTTGCCCCAGCGTCCGGCCCCTCGCTAAGGCTCGGCGTTCCTTCGCTCCGGTATCCATCCGGGGACACTGCCCTCCGGTTGGCTTCGCTGCACCTGCATGCAGCGTGTTCGACTGCGTCGAACGGCGCTGCGCGCCAATCCCCGGATGAACACCTCCGCTCAGCCTCCCGAAGGGGCGGGTGGATCAAGAGCCAAAGCAACAGCAAAAGCAACAGCAAAAAGCAACAACAACAGCAACAGCAACAGCAACAGCAATAACCAAGCTAAGCGGGCGGCCTGAGTTCGGTTTGGGCCTGGATCACTCCTTGTCGCTGCCGTAGTTCATGATCGACAACATCCGGATCGGTACCTGCACCAACGCCTCAGGCCCATGGGGAATTTCGCCCTCGAAGGTCAGGCTGTCCCCAGCCTCCATGCGATACAGCTGATTGCCGTGGCGATAAATCAGCTCACCTTCAAGCAAATGCAAAAACTCGGTGCCGGGGTGGGAAAAGGTTGGAAATTCTTCGCTGGCGTCATCCATGCTCACCATGTAGGCCTCGAAGCTCTTCTTGGGCCCGCGGGTGTGGTTAAGCAAATGGTAGGTGTGGCCTTTCTCTGTTCCCCGGCGCACCACCTCCATGCCCTGGTCGGCCTTGACCAAGAGTGCGCTGCCGTCCTGCTGGTCGTACTCACTGAACAATTTCGATAGCGGCAAGCCCAGCACGTCACACAGGCGGCTGAGGGTGTCGAGGCTGGTCGAGACCTGGGCGTTTTCGATCTTGCTCAGCATGCCCTGGCTGATATCGGCGATTTTCGCCACATCGGACAATTTCAGGTCCTGGGCCTGGCGCTGGCGCTTGATCTGCAAGCCCAGGTATTGCTCAAGCTTGAGGCGAGGGGCGGTTTCGGTTGGCATAGTCGTCTGCACGCTTTCCGTTCAGTAATATTAGTTTCGCACTGAGAAAGTGCAAGTGGCGGCGTTCGCAACACATCCATCAACCAATATTCCCATGGGGAAAAGATTTTTCCCATATAAACAGCACAACAGGGGGGTTATCACGCACCCGTCGCGAATCTGGCAAGGGGCTTGCATTCCTATTGGGAAACAAACTTTCTTTTCAGGAATAAATGGAAAGTCAGGGCCAACCCACTAGAGATTTGCCTTTCGCGAGGAGTGACGAGCAATGTTGCCAGCAGAAACCCAGCGCATCATCGACAAGCACGGCATCAAGTACGTGCTTGCGCAGTTTGTCGATATCCATGGTGCGGCCAAGACCAAGTCGGTGCCGATCTGTGGGCTCAAGACAGTGGCCGAAGAGGGCGCCGGTTTTGCCGGGTTCGCGATCAGTGGCATGGGCATGGAGCCCCACGGTCCGGACTTCATGGCCCGTGGCGATCTGGCCACGTTGACGCCCGTGCCCTGGCAGCCGGGGTATGGCCGGGTGGTGTGCGTCGGGCATGTCGATGGCAAACCGCATCCCTATGACAGCCGTTATGTCTTGCAGCAGCAGATCCGGCGGCTGCAGGACAAGGGCTGGACCCTAAATACCGGCCTGGAGCCGGAGTTCAACCTGATGCGCCGCGACGAGCAGGGCAAGTTGCAACTGGTCGACCTGAGCGACAACCTGGACAAGCCTTGCTACGACTACAAGGGTCTGTCGCGCTCCCGAGTGTTCCTTGAACGCTTGACCGAAGCCTTGCAGGCAGTGGATTTCGAGGTCTATCAAATCGATCACGAAGACGCCAACGGCCAATTCGAGATCAACTACACCTACAGCGATGCCATGACTTCGGCAGATCGCTTCACCTTCTTTCGCATGGCCGCCGGCGAGATCGCCAATGACCTGGGCATGATCTGTTCATTCATGCCCAAGCCCGACCCGAAGCGCGCCGGCAACGGCATGCACTTTCACCTGTCGATCAGCAGCGCCGAGAACAGGAATCTGTTCCACGACGCCAGCGACCCGAGCGGCATGGGCCTGTCGAAAATGGCCTATCACTTCGCTGCCGGTCTACTTGTCCATGGCCCGGCGCTGTGTGCCTTTGCCGCGCCTACGGTCAACTCCTACAAGCGTCTGGTGGTGGGCAATTCGTTGTCCGGCGCTACCTGGGCGCCGGCGTTTATTGCCTTCGGCGCCAATAACCGTTCGGCAATGGTCCGGGTGCCTTACGGCCGCCTGGAGTTTCGCTTGCCGGATGCCGGCTGCAACCCCTATCTGGTCAGCGCCGCGATCATCGCCGCGGGTCTGGACGGCATCGACCGCCAACTGGAAATCGACCACGTCTGCAACGAAAACCTCTACAGCCTGAGCCTTGCGCAGATCGCCGCGCGCGGCATCAAGACCTTGCCGCAATCGCTCAAGGAAGCCTGCGATGCGCTGGAGGCCGACCCGTTGTTCGCCGAAGTGCTGGGCCCGCAGATCGTGGGCGAGTTCATCAAGCTCAAGCGCATGGAGTGGGTGGAGTACAGCCGGCATGTGAGTGACTGGGAAGTCGCGCGCTACACCGAATTTTTCTAAGCGCGAGCAGACGCGCAAAAACGAACCATCTCGCAGCTTGAAACTTGCGGCTGCCGAACGTAGTGAGGACTGTTGTCATGTGTGGAATCGTAGGTCTTTACCTGAAAAACCCGCAGCTGGAATCCCGGCTGGGCCAACTGTTCGAGCCGATGTTGCAGGCCATGACCGACCGTGGCCCGGACAGCGCCGGCTTTGCCATCTATGGCGATGAAGTGGCTGCTGGCTGGGTCAAGCTGACCCTGCAGGCAACCCACGAAAGCTTCGATTGGCCGGCCCTGATGGGCGATCTGGAAGGTCGTCTCGGCTGCTCGCTGGACTGGTTCCAGAACGCCAGCGCCGCTGTATTGAAAATCCACGCAGAGGAAACTCCGGTGCGTCTGGCCCTCGCCGAACTGGCGCCGGGCGTGCGCGTCATGAGCGCCGGGCAGAGCATCGAGATCCTCAAGGGCATGGGCTTGCCCCAAGAGATTTCCCAGCGCTTTGGCCTGGCTGGCATGCAGGGTAGCCACATCATTGGCCACACCCGCATGGCCACCGAAAGCGCGGTGACCCTGGAAGGCAGCCACCCGTTTTCCACCGGTGCCGACCTGTGCCTGGTGCACAACGGCTCGCTGTCCAACCACTTTCGCCTGCGCCAGGCACTCAAGCGTGAAGGCATCCAGTTCGAAACCGACAACGACACCGAAGTGGCCGCCGGTTATCTGACCTGGCGCCTGCAGCAGGGCGATTCGTTGAAAGAGGCACTGGACCATGCACTGGAGGACCTCGACGGTTTCTTCACCTTCGCCATTGGTACCCGCAACGGCTTCGCGGTGATCCGCGACCCGATTGCCTGCAAGCCGGCAATCCTCGCCGAGACCGACGACTACGTCGCCATGGCCTCGGAATACCAGGCGCTGTCGAGCCTGCCGGGCATTGAGAACGCCAGGATCTGGGAGCCGGCACCGGCCACCTTGTACATCTGGGAACGCGAGTCAGCTTAAGGAGCGCACACATGAAAACCATCGATCTTTCCATTGCCAGCGTGCGCGAACTCAATCAGGCGTTGCATGACCAGGTGCACAACGTAGAAGACCGTGAGTGGGTGGTGACCCATGCCAACGGCAAGCACAACCTCGCCGTCGGGGTGAACCAGGCCGTGTCCATCGATATCCAGGGGCACGCCGGTTATTACTGCGCGGGCATGAACCAGCAAGCGAGCATCACCGTGCACGGCAACGCCGGTGTGGGTGTCGCGGAAAACATGATGTCAGGCGTGGTGCGGATCAAGGGCAGCGCGTCCCAGGCCGCCGGCGCCACCGCCCACGGCGGGTTGCTGGTAATCGAAGGCGATGCCGGGGCCCGCTGCGGGATTTCCATGAAAGGCATCGACATCGTGGTCGGCGGCAGCATTGGCCACATGAGCTGCTTCATGGGACAGGCCGGGCGTTTGGTCGTCTGCGGCGATGCCGGTGATGCGCTGGGCGATTCGCTGTATGAAACGCACATTTACGTGAAGGGCAGGGTCGCGTCGCTGGGGTCGGACTGCATCGAGAAAGAGATGCGTGCCGAACACCTGGAAGAACTGCAAGTGCTGCTCAAGCGCGCCGGTTTCGAGCACAAGGCCGCCGACTTCAAGCGCTATGGCTCGGCCCGTCAGTTGTACAACTTCAAAGTCGATAACGCGTCCGCGTACTGATCCACGCAAGGAGAACAGATATGAATGAGAAAACCCCTCCAGTGCTGCGCGAGTCCGCGACTTTCGACCGCCTGACCATCCAGGAAATCCAGCGCGCCGCCGAAACCGGCATCTATGACATTCGCGGCGGTGGTACCAAGCGCAAGGTCCCGCACTTCGATGACTTGCTCCTGCTCGGCGCCAGCGTGTCGCGCTACCCGCTGGAAGGCTATCGGGAAAAGTGCGGCACCGATGTGATCCTCGGCAACCGCTTCGCCAGGAAACCGATCCACCTGAAGATCCCGGTGACCATCGCCGGCATGAGCTTCGGTGCACTGTCGGCCAATGCCAAGGAAGCCCTGGGCCGTGGTGCGACCATCGCTGGTACCAGCACCACCACCGGTGATGGTGGCATGACCCCGGAGGAGCGTGGGCAGTCGCAGCATCTGGTCTACCAGTACCTGCCATCGCGCTACGGCATGAACCCGGATGACCTGCGCAAGGCGGACGCCATCGAAATCGTCCTGGGGCAGGGCGCCAAACCCGGTGGCGGCGGCATGTTGCTGGGCATGAAAGTCACCGAGCGGGTGGCAGGCATGCGCACCTTGCCGATCGGCGTCGACCAGCGCAGCGCCTGCCGTCATCCGGACTGGACCGGCCCGGATGACCTGGCGATCAAGATCGCCGAGATCCGCGAAATCACCGATTGGGAGAAGCCAATCTACGTCAAGATCGGGGCCAGTCGCCCGTACTACGACGTCAAGCTGGCGGTGAAGGCCGGGGCCGACGTGATCGTGCTCGACGGCATGCAGGGCGGCACGGCGGCGACCCAGGAAGTGTTCATCGAACACGTGGGGATTCCGATTTTGCCGGCCATCCCGCAAGCGGTACAGGCTTTGCAAGAGATGGGTATGCATCGCAAGGTTCAACTGATCGTCTCGGGAGGGATTCGCAACGGTGCCGACGTGGCCAAGGCCATGGCGCTGGGCGCGGACGCGGTGGCCATTGGCACGGCGGCCCTGATTGCGCTGGGCGACAACCATCCGCGGCTGGATGAAGAACTGCACAAGATTGGTTCAGCCGCAGGCTTTTATGACGACTGGCAGAACGGCCGTGACCCGGCAGGGATCACCACCCAGGACCCGGAGCTGTCCAAGCGCCTGGACCCGGTGGAAGGCGGTCGCCGCCTGGCCAATTACCTGCGAGTGCTCGTGCTGGAAGCCCAGACCATGGCCCGCGCATGCGGCAAGTCGCACTTGCATAACCTTGATCCGGAGGATCTGGTGGCATTGACGGTGGAATCGGCGGCCATGGCGCGGGTACCGCTGGCGGGAACCCGCTGGATCCCGGGTTCCGGTTTCTGAGGTGGGTTTGGATCGATCCCACGCTCTGCGTGGGATCGATCACATTAGGGGGCCCGCCAAGAGGCTCACGCGCCAACACTTGCTCGCTGCCGACACTTCCCATTTCCATTGCAGGAGCTTTGAACATGGTCAATCGTCTTCTCGGCAAATCCCTTGTTGGCTTATTGGCGAGTGGTGCGCTGGTGCCCTTGGCGCAGGCTGCCGATGCACCAGCATTGAACACCGGCAGCACCGCCTGGATGGTGACCGCCACGGTATTGGTGCTGTTCATGTGCCTGCCCGGTCTCGCCCTGTTCTATGGCGGCCTGGTGCGGGCGAAAAACATGTTGTCGTTGTTCACCCAGTGTTTCGGCATCGCCGGGGTGGTGGGCGTCCTGTGGGTGATCTACGGCTACAGCATGGTGGTTGACACCACGGGCATGGTCGAGGGCGAGGTGTCCTTCAACAGTTTTGTCGGCGGCATGAGCCGGGCCTTCCTGGCCGGCATGACTCCGCAAAGCCTGGTCGGCGAGATTCCGGAAGGGGTGTTCGTGACCTTCCAGATGACCTTTGCCATCATCACCCCGGCGCTGATCGCCGGTGCCTTCGCCGAACGCATGAAATTCTCGGCGGCGTTGCTGTTCATGGCACTGTGGTTCACCCTGGTGTACGCCCCGGTGGCGCACATGGTCTGGGGTGGTGCGGGGGCCTTGATGCATAACTGGGGAGTCCTCGATTTTGCCGGTGGCACCGCGGTGCACATCAATGCCGGCGTCGCCGCGCTGGCCGCCTGCCTGATCCTGGGCAAGCGCAAGGGCTATGAAAATACCCCGATGCCGGCGCACAACCTGAGCCTGACCATGGCCGGTGCAGCGATGCTCTGGGTCGGCTGGTTTGGCTTCAATATCGGTTCCGGTGGCGGCCTCAGTGGCACGTCCGGCATCGTTATGCTCAACACCCAGCTGGGAGCGTGCGCCGGGATTCTTGGCTGGATGTTCACCGAGTGGTTCAAGGTCGGCAAGCCGAGTGCACTGGGCCTGGCCAGTGGTGCCCTGGCCGGTCTGGTGGGGATTACGCCGGCGTGTGCCTATGTGGGCGTGGGCGGCGCACTGGCCATTGGTTTGTTATGCGGGGTGTTCTGTTACTTGAGCGTCACCGTGCTCAAGCGCCGCTTCGGTTACGACGACAGCCTCGACGTGTTCGGCCTTCACGGAATCGGCGGGATGATTGGCGCAGTGTTGACCGGTGTGTTTTGCGTGCCGTCGCTGGGCGGGCTGGTGGAAGGCGTGAGCATGGGCGGGCAGGTGCTGGCGCAGATCAAGGGTGTAGCGCTGACAACGGTGTATTGCTTCGTCGTCAGCTGGATCATTCTTAAAGTGGTGAATGTCGTGGTTGGGCTGCGAGCCGATGAGTCGGTGGAGGAGTTGGGCCTGGATCTGGGCGAGCACAATGAGCGCGCCTACAACCAATGATCGACAGTGATCTACCTGTAGGAGCGAGCCCGCTCGCGATGGTCTAAAGAACGCCGTGTTCAGCCAGTAAGCACGCGTTATCGTTAACGACCATCGCGAGCATGCTCGCTCCTACAGCAGTGGACGCAGAACCGGTTCGAGTTGGCGAGTCCGGACCCCACGCTGCAACTGGCTGGCAACCAGGGTGTTCTTCAGCAGATAAGCAATGGTCATCGGCCCGACGCCACCGGGCACCGGCGTGATTGCGCTGGCGACAGTGCGTGCACTGGCGTAGTCGACATCGCCGACCAGTCGAGTGCCCGATGCGGTGGTGATGCGATTAATCCCCACATCAATCACCACCGCCCCGGGCTTGAGCCAGCTGGCGTCAATCATCTGTGGGCGTCCCACCGCGACCACCACGATGTCCGCCATCCGGCACAATGTCGGCGCATCGACGCTGCGCGAGTGCACCACGCTGACCGAGCAATCGGCCTGCAACAACAGCGTCGCCATGGGTTTGCCGACAATGTTCGAACGGCCGATGACGACTGCATGCAGGCCACTCAAGTCACCGCAGGTTTCCTGCAGCAGCCGCATGCAGCCGCTGGGTGTGCAGGGCGTCAGTACTTCGATCCCTTGAACCAGTCCACCGACGTTTTCCCGATGAAAACCATCCACGTCCTTGATCGGGTCAATGGCATGAATCACCGCCGCTTCATCGATGTGGGCCGGCAGTGGTAATTGCACCAGGATGCCGTTCACCGTGACGTCGGCGTTCAACTGCGCGATCAGTTGCAGCACGTCGTTCTGGCTGGCGTTTTCCGGCAGGCGGTATTCCAGCGAGCGGATGCCGACTTCCTTGGCCCGCAGCAGCTTGTTGCGCACATACACCTCGCTGGCCGGGTCTTCACCGACAAGCAGTACAGCCAGGGCGGGGAAGATCTGTTGGCGGGCCAGGACCTGAACCTCTTCTCGAACCTCGTCGAGAACCTTGGCAGAGATTGCTTTGCCGTCGATATCGCGGGCCAGTGCGGGGTTGGTGCTGGTCAAGGTAGGTCACCGTTGTCTGGATTGAGTGAAGGTGTAGCGGTCTTCAAGGCGTCCTCGCGCCCCGCTGATTGATCAGGGACGCGCAGGCAAGAATGCTCAGGCTACCAGTTGATGGCAGCCATACACCACCCGTACTCCGCAGGATTCAGTGTGCTTAATCAACGACTGGGGCCAGGGCACGACGCCGGGCATGGCACCCGGCGTCGTGGTCTTCAGGGAGGGATCAGGACAGTTCGCCGACTCGCTCGGCCCGCTTGCCGAGTTTCATCAGCCAGTAATAACTCAAGGCCGGCACCAGCAAGCCCACCAGCCAGGCCAGGTCGACACCATCGAGGGCCGTGGCGACCGGACCGACGTAAAGCGTGGTATTCATGAACGGAATCTCCAAGGCAATCGCCAGGACGAAACTGCCGCAGGCGATCCAGTTGACCCGTCCATAAATCCCGTTGAGGTCGAAGATGTCATCGATCCGGTATTCACCCTTGCGCAGGCAATAGAAGTCCACCAGATTGATCGCCGTCCAGGGAATCAGGAAGTAGCTCATGAAGAAAATGAAGTTGAGGAAGAAGGTGATGAAGTCGTCCTGACTGATGGTGCACAGTCCGGTCGCTATGACGCTGATCACCAGCATGAACAGGCCGCGTACCCGTGGCGTCACCTTCAAGCGCGCGAAGGGTTCGATCACCGTGATGGTCGACATGAACGCCCCGTACAGGTTGAACACGTTGATCGACACCTGGCCATAGACGATGAAGGCGAAGAGCAGGATCGCGCCGCTGCCAAACAGCCCGGCAACATGGCCTCCGACATTACTGGAGAAGTCGCCGATCCCGACGCTCAGGATCGCCCCGAGAATCATCATCCAGGCACCGCCGCTGACCGTGCCGGCGTAGCTGTACCAGAACACCTGTGCGGCGTTCGCGCGGCTTGGCAGGTAGCGAGAATAGTCGGCGACGTAGGGCGCGTAGGACAGCTGCCAGGTCACGGCAATGCTCACCGCCACCAGGAACTTCGACAGCGAGAAGCCCGTCGGCAGCCATTGTTCGGCCGGGATCGTCAGTTGCAAGGCGAGCAACGTGGCCGCGGCGAACACCAGCAGCGAGAGGATCGACAGCAGCTTCTGCAAGCGGTGAATCAATCGATAGCCATACAGCGCAACCACGAAACACAAGGCGCCGATCAGGTAGATGTTGCCGCTTGCCGGCAACGGGCTGACCGACTCCAGCGCCTGCGCCGCGAGCAGTGTGTTGCTGACGAAGAACCCCAGATAGATCAGCATCACGAACAGCAGCGGCAGCACCGCCCCGAGTACACCGAACTGCGCACGGCTCTGGATCATCTGCGGGATGCCCAGCTTGGGCCCCTGGGCGGAATGGGAGGCCATGAAAATCGCCCCCAGCAGCGAGCCGACGACAATTGCCAGGGCGCTCCAGAACAGGTTGAGCCCCATCACCACCGGCAGCACCCCGGAGGCGATGGTGGTGATGTTCATGTTGGCGCCGAACCAGATGAAGAACAGCGACCCTGGCCGGCCATGGCGTTCGGCTTCGGGAATGAAATCGATGCTTCTTTTTTCGACTTGCATGGCGATTACTCCTGAGTCCGCACGAGGTGGGTTTGCAGCCGGGCAATGGTGCCTGGCAGTTCATGGGGCTGGTGGGCGAACAGGTCCGGATGCTCGGGATTGAGACTCAAGTAGTCGAGGTTTTGCAGGGCGCGCCGGCATTCGCTGCTGGTGAGGATTTCCAGGGAGTAGACCCAGTTGGCCATGATCAACAGGGCCGAGTAGTGCCCGGCCAGGGTGGTCGTGGTGCAGGCGTCGCTGACCAGGCGAGTGTGATAACCCAGGGCGAACGCATCGAACACCGTGGTCAGCACGCAGACATCGGTGAGCACGCCGCTGATGATCAGGGTGTCGACGTCCAGCGCCTTGAGCCGGGCATCCAGATCGGTACGGTGGAAGGCGCTGTAGCGGCCTTTGTCGATAATGGCCTCATCAGGCCGCGGTGCCAGGCGTTCGATGATCTCTACCTGGCGGGTGCCGGCGCGGTAGCCGCTCGGACCACCATCGCACGCACGGGGCTCGCCGCGTGGCAGGTCGTTGCCATCGGCTTGATTGATGTGGCGGGTGTAGAGGATCGGGACCTTCTGCTGGCGAGCGGTATCGAGAAGGTCGGCCGTGTTGGCCACCACCTTGTCGAAGTGTTCGAGGACGAAACCGTCCTCCTGTTGCATGTCGATGATCAACAGGGCGTTGTTATTGTTCATGGGGCAAACCTGATCATGAGCCGAAGCACAATGCACGGTGCATACCGCGCAATGAAGCGGTATGGCGTGCGTGACGTTCTATTTGGGCAGGCTCAGTAAACGGGTTGCCAGAAGCCGTTCTGCTTGGCGGAAACACTGGCGGGCAGGCGCTTCAAATGGATATGCGAAGCGGTCCATTCGCCGCGCAGGTAAGCCTGCGCGGCGCCGGAGGGAAGGGGGAGTGACCGGAGATGACCATTATTGAGCATGGAAATCGAACCTGGACATCATTCAACAAACCTTGTGAGAGCGAGCCTGCTCGCGAAGAGGGTTTCACATCCAACATCAATGTCGACTGTCAGATCGCTTCGCGAGCAGGCTCGCTCCCACAGAGGGGTGGGCTCAGCGGAACGCTGGCACTACGTGCTTGATAAACAGCTCCAGGGATTTCTTCTTCTCGGCATGCGGCAGGCTGTTGTCGCACCAGAAGCTGAACTCGTCGACGCCAAGCTCCTGGTAGTACTTGATGCGCGGGATGATTTCTTCCGGGGTGCCGATCATCGCGGTCTTGTGCAAGCTCTCCAGTTCGAACTCTGGACGGCCGGCGAATTTCTCTTCCGGACTCGGTGCCAGGAAGCCGTTGACCGGGGTTTCCTTGTTGCCGAACCAGGCATCGAAAGTGCGGTAGAACTTGGCGATCGCCTTGGCCCCGACCTTCCAGCCTTCGGGATTGTCGACCGAATGCACGTGGGTATGACGCAACACCATCAATTGTGGGCGCGGCACGTCCGGGTTGTTGTCCAGGGCGGTCTGGAATTTGTTCTTCAGGTCGAGGACTTCTTCGTCGCCTTTCATCAGCGGCGTGACCATCACGTTGCAGCCGTTGGCGACGGCGAAGTTGTGCGAGTCCGGGTCACGGGCGGCGATCCACATCGGCGGGTTCGGCTTCTGGATCGGCTTGGGCACGCTGGTGGAGGTCGGGAATTTCCAGATGTCGCCGTCATGGGCGTAGTCGCCTTGCCACAGGGCTCGAACCACCGGGACCATCTCGCGCAATGCCTGGCCACCAGAGGAGGCTGGCATGCCGCCGGCCATGCGGTCGAATTCAACCTGGTAAGCGCCACGGGCCAGGCCCACTTCCATGCGACCGTTGCTGATGACATCGAGCAGTGCGCATTCGCCGGCGACCCGGATGGGGTGCCAGAACGGCGCGATGATGGTGCCGGCGCCAAGATGAATGGTGGTGGTCTTGCCAGCCAGGTACGCCAGCAGTGGCATCGGGCTTGGCGAAATGGTGTATTCCATGGCGTGGTGTTCACCGATCCATACGGTGCTGAAACCACCGGCTTCGGCCATCAGCGTCAGTTCGGTCAGGTCTTCGAACAACTGGCGGTGGCTGACGCTTTCGTCCCAACGTTCCATGTGTACGAACAGGGAAAATTTCATGACGCTACCTCGAATCTCTTGTGGTCGACCCGTCGACTGCGGGGCTGTTGATTATTGGTATACCATAATACGGACATGCTGCAAAATCTATCAGATCAAAAGATCGCAGCCTTCGGCAGCTCCTACAAAAGCTCACATACTCCCTGTAGGAGCGGCCGAAGGCTGCGATCTTTTGCTGTGTCAGGCCAGAACGGGCAGGGCGCCCATCTTGCCGTGGCAATACACCAGTGGCCCGGCATTGTGTTGGGGCACGATCAGGTTCTTCACCGCGCCGACCATGATCGCGTGGTCGCCCCCTTCATACTCGCGCCACAGTTCGCATTCGATAACCGCCGTGGCGTTGGCCAGGATCGGGTTGCCGAGTTCGCTCAACGTCCACTCGATGCCTTGCGCTTTGTCCTTGCCCTTGCGTGCGAAGGCATAGGCTTCACTCTGCTGGCCGCCGGACAGCACATGAATGGCGAAGCGTTTGTTCCTGATCAGGACCGGGTACGAGTCTGAGCTGTAGTTAGGGCAGAACAGCACCAGGGCCGGGTCCATCGACAGCGAGCTGAAGGCGCTGGCGGTCAGGCCGACGATCTGCCCGTCGTCGTCAAGGGTGGTGATCACGCAGACGCCGGACGGGAACGAGCCCATGACTTGTTTGTAGATGGCGGCATCGATCATTGGACTGTCCTCGGGAGTGGAACGTGGTTTTTATGAATTTGTAGGTCTGATGGTATACCGTAATACATCGTTTGCAAGGGCTTTTTTGGTCGTCCGATAAACGTATGCCTGTGGTCTTGAAGTCAGTGTTTGCGGGGCTTTCAGCCAGGCAACCGGTGTAGATCTGCCGGAGAATACCGGATCAGATGGGCGCTTAAAGACCGAATCAGTCTTGTGCAAATGTTGGAATACCATAATATGGTGCGCATCTGAGGGGCGGCCAGAGAGTCCCCCCGGTTTGGCTTCATACAAAGATAAGAACAGACAAACTCGAGTTCATGCATATGTCCCAGATGTCCCGGCAAGACCCGTTGATCGAAAATCACACGGTCGATTACGTTCCACTCGCAGAGCGCCATGGGAAGGCCCGCGATCTCTTCACCCTGTGGTTCAGCACCAACATCGCGCCGCTGCCCATCGTCACCGGTGCCATGGTGGTCCAGGTGTTCCATCTCGACCTGTTTTGGGGGCTGCTGGCGATTGCCCTCGGGCACATGGTGGGCGGGCTGGTGATTGCCCTGGCCTCGGCGCAGGGGCCGCGCATGGGTATTCCACAAATGGTCCAGAGCCGTGGCCAGTTCGGCCGCTATGGCGCGTTGCTGATCGTGTTCTTCGCCGCACTGATCTACGTCGGCTTCTTCATCTCCAACATCGTCCTGGCGGGCAAGTCGATTGTCGGCATCGCGCCCTCGGTACCGGTGCCGGCGAGCATCCTGATCGGAGCGCTCAGCGCCACGGCGATCGGCGTGATCGGTTACCGCTTCATCCATTCGCTCAACCGCATCGGCACCTGGGTCATGGGCAGCGCCTTGCTCGCCGGGTTCCTCTACATCTTTGCCCATGACCTGCCGGCGGACTTTTTCACCCGGGGTGGTTTTAACCTGTCCGGCTGGCTGGCCACCGTGTCCCTGGGGATCATCTGGCAGATAAGCTTTTCGCCCTACGTGTCTGACTATTCGCGTTACCTGCCGGCGGATATCGGCATTGCCAAGCCGTTCTGGGCCACCTACCTGGGGGCAACCCTGGGCACGATCCTGTCCTTCACCTTCGGTGCGGTGGCTGTGTTGGCGACGCCGGAAGGTACTGAAGCGATGGCCGCGGTGAAGCAATCCACCGGCTGGCTGGGACCGATCCTGATGGTACTGTTCCTGCTCAATATCATCAGCCACAACGCCTTGAATCTGTATGGCGCGGTGCTGTCGATCATCACCTCGATCCAGACGTTCGCCAGTCAGTGGACGCCGAGCATCAAGGTGCGCGTGGTCTTGTCGAGCGGGGTGCTGGCGGGTTGCTGTGTGGTGGCATTGGGCGCTTCGGCGGATTTCATCTCGCAGTTCATCGGGCTGATCCTGGCATTGCTGCTGGTGCTGGTGCCATGGGCTTCGATCAACCTGATCGACTTCTATGTGATCAAGCGTGGGCGGTATGACATTGCCTCGATTTTCCGTGCGGATGGCGGGATGTATGGGCGCTTCAATCTGCATGCGATCGTGGCGTATTTCATCGGGATCATTGTGCAGTTGCCGTTTGCCAACACGTCGTTGTATGTGGGGCCTTATGCCAATCTGGTCGAGGGTGCCGATTTGTCCTGGCTGGTGGGGTTGGTGGTGACGTGTCCGCTCTACTACTGCCTGGCTACGCGTGGGCGGGTTCAGCAGGGTAGGGCCTCGGGACTGAGTTATACCGACTGACGTTTTGATCGCTGGTGTTTGTCTTAGAGGTGTACATATCCATTCCTGCGGTAACGGCCACTTATGGTTTCGCCCTTACGGCGAGTCCCTTTTGTCAAACGCCACAAAAGGAACC